>NZ_JBQENZ010000001.1:284913-484058 GCF_052044935.1 Ensifer sp. 22460 | reverse complement strand
TCCAGCTACATGGAATACAAGCTGGCGACCAACGGTGCGACGGTTACGACCGGCTACAGCGTGCTGTCGCTCGACATCACCAACATGACGATGGGCGCTCTGGCAGAAGCCATCTCGGGCGTTGACGCAACGCTTCTGCAGATGACCGACGCTGCTGCCGATCTCGGTGCGCTCAACAGCCGCGTTGAACTGCAGCAGAACTTCGTCCGCGACCTCTCGGACTCGATCGAGAAGGGCGTTGGCCGCCTCGTCGATGCTGACATGAACGAAGAGTCGACCCGCCTGAAGGCTCTGCAGACACAGCAGCAGCTCGGTATCCAGGCGCTCACGATCGCCAACACCAACTCGCAGAACATCCTGTCGCTGTTCCGCTAAGCGAACGACAGGCAAGACGGGCGACTTTTCGCCCCTCTTGCGCACACAGCAGAAAGGTCGCACGCCCAACGGGGTCGTGCGGCCTTTTTCGTTTTGCGCTTCAAACTTTCCCAGGCGTGTCAGGCAGGGTGCGCGATCCGCCTTTAACCTTTCATCCATATTCCCTTATTTTTGTTCACCTTTGTTACCGACTTACTAACGGCGTTAACCATTTGTTAACCACGCAATCGTTACATATTGGTTAAGAGCGAAGGGTCGCCTCCAGGGCAAAACAGGGGCGATTCGCATGATGCCAGTCCCATCGCTGCCGGTTCTGCACTCCGGAATGTCTTCAGAAATTCATTCCGGGCAGGTGACCAATGACCAGCATCATGACCAATACCGCCGCCATGGCGGCGCTTCAGACCTTGCGTTCCATCAATACCGACATGGCCGAGGTCCAGGATCGGATTTCCTCCGGCTACCGCGTGCAGACCGCTGCGGATAATGCCGCCTACTGGTCGATCGCGACCACCATGCGCTCCGACAATGCGGCGCTGTCGACCGTCGAAGACGCACTTGGCCTCGGTGCAGCCAAGATCGACACGGCCTATGCGGCGATGAATTCGTCGATCGACGTCGTCAGCGAGATCAAGCGCAAGCTGGTTGCCGCGCGCGAGCCGGGCGTCGACAAGCTGAAGATCGACAAGGAAATCACTGAACTCAAGAACCAGCTCCTGGCTGCCGCGCAGTCCGCATCCTTCTCCAGCGAAAACTGGCTCTATAACGCGAATGCGGCTTCCGTCGGCACCAAGTCGATCGTTGCCTCGTTCAACCGCGATGCCAACGGCAACGTGTCGGTCACCACGCTCGACTTCGACACGGCGCAATCCATGCTGATCGATACGGCCAACGCGAGCCGTGGCCTCCTGACCAGAAGCTACGACGCCTCGCTGCTCACGTCGCCGGTCGGCACCTCGGCCAAGCTTTTCCACCTGATCGGCGCACCGGTGACCACCCCGAATGCGACCTCGTCGGAAGTCAAGCTGACGGCAGCGACCACCGACGCCCAGATGGACGACATGATCCGCGTCGTCGACCACATCCTCGGCCAGTTGACCGATGCCGGCTCCACGCTCGGCGCCATCACCAAGCGCATCGACATGCAGGAAAGTTTCATCGCCAACCTGATGGATACGATCGACAAGGGTGTCGGTCGCCTGGTCGATGCCGACATGAACGAGGAATCGACGCGCCTCAAGGCACTGCAGACGCAACAGCAGCTCGGCATCCAGGCGCTCTCGATCGCCAATACGAACTCCGAGAACATCCTGCGCCTGTTCCAACAGTAAGGCGCATCGGCGGAGAGTGGCCGGCTGCGCCCGGCGGATCCGCCAAAACGCTTCCGCTTTCCCGGAATGGGGGCGGCAAAGTTTGAGTTCTGCCACGTCGTCGGTCACGGCACCCGGTGGAAACGGTTGGACCGCGCTAATTGCCCTGGCGCGGTCCAACACATTCATTTTCGCACAAGTTTGACCGAATAGCCTTCTCTCGCAGTCCTGTCGCATGACTGCCGGCCAAAATGAATCTTGGCCGCCGCCTGCATCGGATCGCTCCGGGAACGACTAGCCCGAACATCGCCGATGTACGTCAAGAATGTTGGGTTCTTCGCATCCGCGGCTGGACCCGTGGGAGACATGTCAGCAGTGCCAGGAGCCATGGAAATCCGCGCCAGAGGGTGCCGTCTCGTGATCAGACGGGGATTGCCGCATCGCTGCGCCGCCGCGAGTGACCGGTCATGAGTGCGATGCTCTCCCGCTACCTCAAGGATTTCAGCGCGCCGAAAGTCGAGCTGTCGCTGATGCCCCAAAAATATTTCCCCGATCTGGACAGCGACTATGCCGATGGCGACCGCCTCGGCGCGAGGCCAGCCATGCCAGAGATTGACATCGACGCGGAGCGCCGACGCGCCTTCGCAGAAGGCCGCGCCGAGGCGACGGCCGAGCTCGTCTTCGAACACGAGCGCCAGATTGCCGACCTGCAGGCGGCCCATGCGGCCGAGCTCGCGGCCTTGACCCAACGCCTCGAAGCAGAGACCGCCAACCGCCTGGCAGAGCGTTTTGCCGACATGGCCGACAGTCTGGTGGCCGCGCTCGGAGACCAGACCGCTCGGGTTCTTGCGCCGGTCATGGAGGATGCCCTCCTGCAGCGCGCCGTCGCCGATATGGCGCAGATGATTAAGCAGGGCCTGGTGGCCGGCGAAGGTTGCACCCTCGTCGTCAAGGGCCCAACCCAACTCTTCGAGGCGCTGAAGCGCCAGCTCGGGGAGGACATGCCTTTGTTCCGCCACGTCGAAACCGACGACATCGATCTCGCTGTCGAAATGGACGGTGCGATCCTGGTGACACGCATGGCCGCCTGGGCCGATACCGTCCGGAAAGTTCTCGCATGAGCGACGAAAACCATCACAACGGCAAACATGAGATCATTATCGTCAAGCGCCACAACGGTGGCCATGACGGGCATCACGGCGGCTCGTGGAAGATCGCCTATGCCGACTTCATGACGGCAATGATGGCCTTCTTCCTCGTCATGTGGCTGATCAACGCTGCCAACGAGGAAACGAAGGCGGCGATCGCCTCCTATTTCAATCCGGTGCAATTGACCGACCAGAAGCCTGCCGAACGCGGCTTGAAGGATCCGGCGAAGGATGCGCAGGGCGAGGAGACGCAGCAGCGCTCCAAGGTCGATGGCGAGCAGGAAAAGTCCGGTGGGTCGGCCAAGACCGGCGACCAGTTGACGGCGACCTCGGGCGAAGAAACGAAGTATTCCGACGCAGACTTCTTCGAGAACCCCTATTCGGTGCTCTCCGAAATCGCCCGCGAAGTCGGCCAGCAGGCCAACATCAGCGTGAAGGGTGAGGGCGGAGCGGCTCAGTCCGGTCCGGCAACCGGCGCCGACGGCGGCGAAGCCTATCGCGATCCGTTCGATCCGGATTTCTGGACCAAACAGGTCGAACTGACCGAAGCGGGCAATACGACCAAGAGCGACGTGGCGCTCGCCGCGGCATCTGCGATGCAGGCAGGTGGCGCGCCCGCGGTCGACAAGACCGAGGATGAAAAACAGGCGGAGCAGGCGAAGGCAGGAGACGGCACGGACAAAACGGCCGAGAGCGACGCCGGCGACAAGCCGAAGACCGACACGGCCGAGGCGACCGCGGAGAAACAGGCCGAAGAACTCCAGGCCGAGCTCAAGAAGGAGCTTGCCGGTGAGGCTGGCCAGCTGGCGGAAGGCCTCGTCGTAACGCCGGCCGAGGGCGGTCTCATGGTTACGATCAGCGAGCGCACGGACGCGCAGATGTTCGCCATCGGTTCGGCCGTGCCGCAGAAGGAACTGGTACTGGCGATGGAAAAGATCGGCCATCTGCTCGCCGAGCGGCAGGGTGCTGTCGCGATCCGCGGCCACACCGACGGTCGCCCGTTCAAGGACGGCACCTATGACAACTGGCGGCTCTCCGCCGCACGCGCCCAGAGTGCCTATTACATGCTCGTTCGCGGTGGTCTGAAGGAAGACCGCGTCAGCCAGATCACTGGCTTCGCCGACCGGCGGTTGCAGATCCCGGCTGATCCCTATGCGCCGGGCAACCGGCGCATCGAGATCCTGCTGCAATCGGCTCCGGGTTAAACATGATGCTGAGACGCCTGCGATCGATCCTGATGACCTGCTGCGTGCTGGCGACCCCGTTTGCAATCGGGAGCGCCAGGGCGAACGATATCGAGGAACTCGCACCCTTCAAGATGATCCGGTCGCTGCAATATGTGCAGGACTCCGTGGTGCTCGGCGATCACTCCGCGATCGAGATGCAGCGTTTCATGCTCGGGGCGATCGACAAGCGGTTGCGCGCCGCCGATGCCTCGGTGTTTAGCGACCCGCGCAACGTCGATGCGGCGCTTGTCTATGCGATGAGCGGCGGCAATCCCGAGACGCTGAAGTACCTTTCGGATCATGACGTGGCCGGCAATTTCGATTCCCGCGTGACCGAAGCGCTACGGCAGTATCTGAACGGCAAGGGTGGTCTGATCGTCGAGAACCTGTCCAAGGCTGCCCCGGAATATCGAAACGCCCGCATCGGTCCGTATCTCTATCTCATTCTTGGCAATGCGACGTCGCAGCAGGATCCGGTTGCGGCGATGAAGTACTACGACTGGGCGCGTTTGACGGCTCCCGGCACGATCATCGAGGAGGCGGCCTTGCGTCGCTCCGTGTTCCTTGCGGTGCAGGCCAACGCGCCGGACAAGGGCTTTCACTACGCGCTGACCTATGCGCGCCGCTACCTGACGTCTCCCTATGCCAGCCAGTTCGCCGACGTCTTCGTCGAGCTTGCCGTCGCGCATTTCGACGGAGAAGCCCAGGGGCGGATCTCCGAGATTCTCGACTTCATGGACGCGCCGCGCCAGCGCGAGGTCTATCTGCGTGTCGCCCGGCGCGCAGCGATTGCCGGCAAGCAGGCATTGGCGAAACAGGCTTCTGAGCGGGCAGAAGCGCTTGGTGCCGACGGCGCGATGCAGCCGAAAGTGCTCGCCGGTTTCTATGCGGGCCTGGCGTCCGTTCCCTCCAGCGACGTGTTCGCCGCGACAGCGAGCATAGCAGCGATACCGGATGCGGAGCTTTCGCCACGCGACCGCGCGCTGCGTGATGCCGCAAGAGCCGTCGCAGATGCGGTCGTCAGGCCGCCGAATGATGAAAGCCTCACGCAAGCGTTTGCGTCTAAACCCGATAGACCGGTCGAAGCCGACATCTCGGAAGCGGGTGAGGAGACAGGCAGTGGCCTAAGCCCCTTCGGCAATACGCCGATCCCGGTGGCCGCAGCCGAAGGCACGGCGGAAATCGACGCTGGCGCGGCCGGCGATCCCGAACACGACGGGTTCGTGGCGAAGGGGAGGTCGAAGATCGAAGAGATCGATGCTCTCCTGAAGGGAGAAGGGAAATGAGGGCTCTTGATGATAGCCTGCGTGGTCTGCCCCCGGCCCCTGCCGGCAAGGGAAATGGGCGCGCCGGCGGCAAGGAGCAGGCGGATGGCGCCTTGGGCGGTGCCTTCGAGGACGCCGTGGCAAATGCTGGACGGCAGAAGGCGAATGATCAGGCGGGAACCGGCAAAGGCCTCGGCGACACCGCTGCCGGCGACGACACGGAGGCTGGAGCCTTGATCGACAAGGACAACATTGCCAAGAGCGCCGGCAGGCACGGCGCGGCGGCGCGCAGCATTGCCATCGGCCGCGACGAACAGGCACTTGGCGAACACGCGCCCCACGACCGTTTCCCAGCAACGGAACGCGACCTTGGCGCGCGTCGCACGGCGAACAAGGCCGATACGGCCAAGGCGAACGCGGATCCGGCCGGTTTGAGCAACGCGACCGTCCCGGACGAACTCGCAGAGCGCATTGCCGACCTTGCGGAGCGGCTGGCAAAGGCGCAGGCAAACGGCGAAACGACGGCGGCAGGCGACGCCGATGCCGCCAATGGCGAGGGCGGCGAAGCGACGTCGGCATCGAAGATGGATATGGATGACCTGTTGACGCTGCTCGGCGGCGGCCAGGCAGTCGGGCAGGCTCTCGGCGAAACGACCAAGGCCGGCCGTCAGCCGGCGACTGGCACGGGCGAGGCTGCAGGCATGCATGTCGCTGGGACCGGCGAGCACGGCGCCAAGGCCGAAGCTACGGCAGGCGAGGCCGATACGGATCGGCTCTTCCGCTTCGCACGGGCCGAGGGCAAGGGACAGGCCGTAACCATGAGCCTTTCCAAGGACGGAGAGGCTGCTTTCGACGGCACCCGTTCGCAGGCTGCCAAGGTCGAGAACGTCACGGTACTTGAGGCTCGGCGCTACCTGGGCATCTCGGTGAATCCGAACACGAGCGCCGTGGCGGACGCGATCGCAGGCGAAGTCGGCGCCAGCCCGTTGCAGCCGAGCGCGGCACTCAGCCAGCCAGGCGCCTGGACCCAGGCCGGCAAGACGCTGAACACGCTGAAGATCCAGCTCCATCCGATCGAGCTCGGTCTCGTCACCGCCACGCTGAGGCTCAAGGACGACGAATTGCAGGTCGAGCTGAAGGTGGAGACCGGCGAAGCGTTCCGGCAGCTGCGCGACGACCAGAGCGAGATGGTGAAGGCCCTGCGTGCGCAGGGCTTCGCGGTCGACCAGGTCAACATCGTGTTCAATTCGGGCGGCGACACGTCCACGGGCGGAGGCTCGCAGGCTCAGGCACAAGCCCAGGCCGGGCAGCAGGGACGCGAGCGGGCTGACGGCAACGCCCAGGGACGTCAGCAGCGACAGGACGACGGCCAGGCTTCGATGGCGGAAAGGTGGGTTGGCAATGGCGGGACGGACGATGCGGCTGCCGGCACTGAGCGCTCTCGCACTGGTCACGTCTACATGTAGTGCCTTGGCCAGCGCCGGCGTCTGCGAACGCGAGATCATGAACGCCGCGGCGAAATACGACATCCCTGCCGGGATACTCTATTCCGTCGGGCTGACCGAAACTGGCCGCAAGGGCTCGCTGCAGCCCTATGCGATGAACATCGAAGGCAAGGCCTATTTTGGCACCAGTGAACAGGACGTTCTCACGCAGTTCGGCAATGCCCGTGCGCAGGGCGCCAAGCTCATCGATCTTGGCTGCATGCAGATCAACTATTACTTCCATGGCGAGCATTTCAGCTCGCCGCAGGAGATGCTTGACCCGCGCAAGAATGTCGAATATGCCGCGCGCTTCCTGGCCAATCTGCACGCCAAGCATGAGACTTGGACCATGGCTGTTGCCCGCTATCACGCGGGCCCGAACAACGACCCGGCGCAGAAGAAATATGTCTGTCGGGTGATCGCGAATCTCGTCGCGACGGGCTACGGCAAGTGGACGCCGAACGCCACGCAGTTCTGTCAATGAACAACCCATAATTGCATTTTTGAAGGCGTTGCCGCATTGTGGCGACAATGCGTGGACAATGTGACGGCAAGCGGATTTGTCGCAGTCCGTTAACTTTTCCACATTATTTTAGTGCCGATGTTAACGGGGTGCCACTAGATATAGATCAAATCGGCGAAACATGGTTAATCAATTATTAATTCCACCCAGTAACTTCCTCTAGTTGTTCATGAATCCTTCGATTCGTACCTCTCGATCAGTGCGGAGCCATACTGATTCGGAGGCGGGCGAATGATCGTAGTGGTTGATGAAAGAGAGCTTGTGAAGGACGGCTATACGTCGCTCTTCGGGCGTGAAGGAATTCCCTCGACGGGCTTCGACCCCAGGGAGTTTGGCGAGTGGGTAAACGCGGCGGCTGATTCGGATATCGATGCCGTCGAGGCCTTCCTGATCGGTCAGGGCGACGCCACCTTCGCACTGCCTCGTGCCATCCGCGACCGGTCGATGGCGCCCGTCATCGCCGTCAGCGACACCCCCTCTCTCGAAAATACGCTTGCGCTCTTTGATTGTGGCGTCGACGACGTCGTGCGCAAGCCGGTTCACCCCCGCGAAATCCTCGCCCGCGTCGCCGCAATCCGCCGCCGCCTGAAGGCGATTACCAACTTCACCGACATCGGTCCGATCCGCGTCTTTGCCGATGGCCGTGATCCGGAGATCAACGGCGACGTCTTCGCACTGCCGCGTCGCGAACGGCGGATTCTCGAATATTTGGTCGCGAACCGCGGCCGCCGCGTATCCAAGTCGCAGATCTTCAACGCGATCTACGGGATCTTCGACGAGGACGTCGAAGAAAACGTCGTCGAGAGCCACATCAGCAAGCTGCGCAAGAAACTGCGCAAGAAGCTCGGCTTCGACCCGATCGATTCCAAGCGCTTCCTTGGCTACTGCATCGACTGGAACTGAGCGCCACGCGGTTGAGCGGGCGCCGAACCAAGACAGGTTCACGCAAGGCCCGCTTCCTAGTGTCGCCGTAACAAGGAAATGAGGATCCGATATGAGTCTCTATGGCAGCATGAGAACGGGCGTGTCCGGTATGAACGCCCAGTCCAACCGTCTCGGCACGGTCGCCGAAAACATCGCGAACGCGAACACGACGGGCTACAAGCGCGCCTCAACCGAGTTCTCGTCGATGATCCTGCCTTCTGGCGGCGGCAACTACAATTCCGGCGGCGTCGAGACCCAGGTGCGCTACAGCATCTCGCAGCAGGGCGGCACGAGCTACACGACGTCGGCAAGTGACTTGGCCATCAACGGCGGCGGCTTCTTCATCGTCCAGGGCAATGGCGGCCAGAATTTCCTGACGCGTGCCGGCTCCTTCGTCCCCGACAAGGACGGTAACCTCGTCAACACCGCCGGCTTCACGCTGATGGGTTACGAATACAAGGCCGGCGCTGATCCGACGGTCGTCGTCAACGGCTTTGACGGCTTGACGCAGGTCAAGCTCAAGGACGAAGGCCTGGTGGCCTCCGGTTCGACCAAGGGCGCGATGGAAGCCAACCTGCCGTCGGGTGCAGCGATCGGCGACGAAAAGCCGACCTCGCTCGTCGTCTATGACAGCCAGGGCAACACCCGTATCCTCGATTTCGTCTACAAGAAAACCAACGTCAATGAGTGGTCGCTGGAGATCCGCGACCGGGCGACTTACTCGGCCGGCCCGCCGATCACCGGTGTGATCGGCTCTCAGGTCATGACTTTCGACGCGGCCGGCAAGCGCACCGGCGCGGTCCCTGCCACACTGACGACGACGGCTATCAACAACCTGCCGGGTACCGGCGCCAATCTCGGCGCGCTGACGATCGACACCACTAAGACCACGCAGCTCGGCGGTGACTTCACCAGCACCGGCGGCGGCATCGACGGCAGCAAGCCGAGCAAGATGTCGGGCTTCGAGATCGACAAGGAAGGCATCGTCTACGTCAAGTACGGCGACGGCAACCTCGTTCCGAAGTATCGCATCGCGCTGGCGACCGTGCAGAGCCCGGACAAGCTGCAGCCGGAATCGGGCAACGTCTATTCGCAGGGCACCGATTCCGGCGTCATCGTCACCGGTTTTGCCGGCTCCGGGGCATTCGGCAACATCCAGTCCAAGGCGCTTGAAAACTCCAACGTCGACATCGCCAACGAACTGACCTCGATGATCGAGGCGCAGCGCAACTACACGGCAAACTCCAAGGTGTTCCAGACCGCCTCGGACCTGCTTGACGTGCTGGTCAACCTGAAACGGTAATTGAAAGAGATACGGTCCGCGTCATGTCGCTGTCCTCCGCAATATCCATCGCACAGCAGGCCTTCAGCAATACGGCGCAGCAGACCGCGACCGTGTCGAAGAACATCGCGAATGCGGGCAATGCGGATTATTCGCGTCGTCTCGCTCTCTTGGGCAGCACGCCGAACGGGGCGCAGGTCGTATCCATTTACCGGGCCCAGAACGAGGCGCTGCTCAAGCAGAGCATCGCCAGCATCGGCGAAGCCTCGGGCCAGGCCCGGCTTCGCGACGGGCTGGAACTGCTGAAGTCGGCGCTCGGCGGCAACAACTATGAAACGGCGCCGTCGAAGCTGCTCTCGGACTTCCGCAACAGCCTGCAGACCTTGGCCGCGACGCCGGGAAACAAGACGATCGCGGCGACGGCGGTCTCCGATGCGCAGGATCTCGCCGACTCGCTCAACAAAACCTCCACCACGGTGCAGGACCTGCGCAAGGATGCCGACAAGGAAATCGCCCTTGAGGTCGAGAAGCTGAACGGCTTGCTGGCGGATTTCGAGAAGGCCAACAACGCCGTCAAGTCGGCGACGGCCCTAGGCGGTGATGCCAGCGACGCGCTCGACCAGCGCGACAAGATCCTGAAGCAGGTTTCGGAGATCATCGGCATCTCCACCGTCACGCGCGGCAACAGCGATACGGTGATCTTCACCACCGACGGCACGGTGCTCTTCGAGAACATTCCGCGTCAGGTCACTTTCGCTCCTACCACCACATTCGACGCCACCGTCACAGGAAACAAGATTTTCGTCGATGGCGTGCCGATCGCAGCCGGAACCGGCGCGGACACGACAGCCAAGGGCAAGCTCGCGAGCCTGGTGCAGCTGCGCGACGATATCGCGCCGAAGTTCCAATCGCAGCTGGACGAGATCGCGCGCGGTCTGGTGGAGCTTTTCAAGGAAGGCAACCCGCCGGCTATCGCGTATCAGCCCGGCTTGTTCACCTGGGGAAGTGCTGGCGTTCCGCCAACGGGCACCGTCGTCCCCGGCATGGCGTCCAAGATCACCGTCAACGCCTTGGCCAAAGCGAACCCGTTGCTGCTGCGAGACGGCGGCTTCAATGGCGTGGTGTCGAACCCGGGCGGTGCGGCCAATCCGAGCCCCGGCTATACCGCGCTGCTCGACGGCTTCATCAACAAGATGGGCGAGAACATGTCGTTCGCCCCGTCGACGGGCCTCGATAGCAATAGCAGCCTTTTGAACTTTGCGACCGGCTCGGTCGGCTGGCTCGAGCAGACACGCAAGACGGCCTCGACCGCGGACGACAACAAGCAGGCAATGCTTGCGCGCACCCAGGAAGCACTCAGCAAGCAGACGGGCGTCAGCATCGACGAAGAACTGTCGCTGCTGCTCGATCTCGAACAATCCTACAAAGCATCGGCCAAGCTGGTCAGTACCGTGGATGCCATGATGGCAGCCCTTATGGAAGCCGTGAGGTAATCATGAAGACGTCCTACGTTTCTAATCTGGCGATCCAGAGCGCAATGCGCCTGACGATCCAGCAGAATCAGTCGGAGCTGCTCAAACTCACCCAGGAGCAGACCACCGGCCGCCACTATGACGTTGGCCTGGCGCTTGGTGCGACGGCGTCGCGTTCACTCAACCTTCAGCGCGAGCTGGACCGGCTGAACTCGATGAAGAGCACGAACTCGGTCGTGACCCAGCGTCTCTCCGGTTCGCAGGGCGCGCTCGAGACCATGGCGAAGGCGGCGGAAAAAGTGCGCGACACGCTCGTCACCTACAAGGGCAACGATGCTGCCAGCCAGTTGAAGATCCAGAAGACCGAGATCATGGGCGCGCTGCAGACCTTTACCGCTGCGGCCAACACTTCTTTCAATGGCGAGTTCCTGTTTTCGGGCATCAACACGGATGCCAAGCCGGTTGCCGACTACGACACGACACCGCCGTCGGCCGCCAAGACTGCTTTCGACAATGCACTCTCGACCTTCATGGCTGCGCAGGTTCCGCCGCTGACCGGCATGAACCAGTTCTCCGTCACGCAAATGCAGGACTTCATCAAGAACACCGTCGAACCGATGTTCACCGGACCTGGCTGGGATGCCAACTGGTCCGACGCTTCGAACCAGAACATGACGAGCCGGATCAGCACCAGCGAAGTCATCGAGAGCTCGACCAACGCCAATACCAAGGGTTTCCGGATGTTCGCGGTGGCAAGCGTGATCGCCGCTGAACTGATGGACAAGAACGTAACGCCCGAGGTGCGCTCGGCCATTGGCGTCGCAGCCCTCGACTACGCGGAACAGGGGATTGCCGGCCTCAACGCGGAGCGCAGCTCGCTCGGTATCTCTGAAGCGCGCGTCAAGAAGGCGAATACCTCCATCGAAGCGCAGCTCAAGCTCGTCAACACGCATGTCGCCGACATCGAGGGCGTCGATCCGATCGAGACATCGACCCGGATCAACACGCTAAAGGTGCAGTTGGAAACGTCCTATACACTAACGTCACGACTACAGCAGATGAGCTTGCTCAATTTCCTCTAGTATGGGGAACCGGACAAACATGAAGGATGTCTGAATGTATCAGTTTTCCTATGCCGAGATCATGGAGGACGGCGTCGCCGACTCCAAAAATCGAGAACGGCAGGTACTCGATCGCTCGATCGCGCTCATGGAAGCAGCGAAACAGCAGAAAGGGTATTCGAGAGAGGCCATCGAGGCCATCTACTTCACCCGGCGCCTGTGGATCCGCTTCATCGAGGATCTGCGCGCTCCGGAAAACCAGCTCAACGAAGAGCTGCGCGCCAATCTGATTTCGATCGCCATCTGGATACTCAACGAGACAGAGAAGATCCGCAAACGCGAATCCTCCAACTTCCAGGGCATAATTGACATTACCACCATCATCAGGGATGGACTGAAATGAAGAGCACACTGCGTATTTCGCTGAAGTCGGGCGAACGGATTTTTGTTAACGGTGCGGTGCTTCGCGTTGACCGCAAGGTCGCAGTCGAATTTCTGAACGACGTGACCTTCCTGCTCGAAAACCACGTGCTGCAGCCGGAAGACGCGACGACGCCGCTGAAGCAGCTCTACTTCATCGCGCAGATGATCCTCATCAATCCGGAAGGTGCGGAACAGTCGACCGCCATGTTCCGCAAGTCGGTCGTCATGCTGCTCAATTGCTTCAAGAACGAAGAGATTCTTGCCGAACTGAAGCGCGTCGACGGTCTCGTCACCAACGGCCGCGCATTCGAGGCGCTGAAAGCGATCCGTGGCCTCTACGCGATCGAAGACCGCATTCTCAACACGCAGGAAATCACGCCGGCGACGGTCGAGCAGATTCGCAAGGAGATCGCACCGTGGCGGTAAGCGGCGTCAACAACAACAGCTACACCCCGATCGTTTCCGGCCAGGATTCGGGCGGCGACGCGGCCAAGGCATCGCTCAACTACGAGAGCTTCCTGAAGCTGCTGGTCGCCCAGATGAAAAACCAGGATCCGACGCAACCTATGGATGCGACCCAGCAGATCGCCCAGCTCGCGACCTTTTCGCAGGTGGAACAGACGATCAAGACCAACAAGAACCTCGAGAGCCTCCTCCAGCGCACGTCGCTGAGCGAAGCCGATGCCGTGATCGGACGCACCGTCACCAGCGAGGACGGCAAGACCACTGGCGTGGTTAAGGAAGTGAAACTATACTCTGACGGAATCATTGCGGTGCTGGATAGCGGCAAGGAGCTTGTTATCGGCCCGGGCGTCAAGGTGAAGTGAACCATCCATGAATGAGGCGGATGCCCTCGATATCGTACAGGCCGCGATCTGGACCGTGATCGTGGCCTCGGGGCCCGCCGTACTCGCCGCGATGATCGTCGGCGTCGTCATCGCCTTCATTCAGGCGCTGACGCAGGTTCAGGAAATGACGCTGACCTTCGTGCCGAAGATTCTTGCGGTCATGATCACGGTTGCCGTTTCTGCGCCCTTCATCGGCGCCCAGATCTCCATTTTCACCGACATCATCTTTTCGCGCATCCAATCCGGTTTCTGATCCGCTCGCAGTGCGGGGCGATCTGCACGTGCGGCCGTGAAACCCTCGCGCAAGCTTGGGCCGCTATTTCCATCTCTAAAGTGGGGCAGCGCGTGTGAATGCTGCCTTGTTCTCATGATGAGACGGAAGAGACATGGCACAACAAGCAGCGCTGATCATCCCGAAAGTCGCACCGAAGGGCCGCGACGTCGGCTTTGCGCTCGGCATCGTGATGATCCTGTCGATCCTCTTCCTGCCCATTCCACCGTTCCTGATCGACATGGGGCTGGCGTTTTCGATCGCCTTTTCGGTTCTGATCCTGATGGTCTCGCTGTGGATCCAGCGCCCGCTCGAGTTCTCCTCATTCCCGACGATTCTGCTGATCTCGACCATGGTGCGTCTGGCGCTGAACATCGCCACGACCCGCGTCATCCTTTCGCATGGCCATGAAGGTCATGGTGCTGCCGGTGGCGTCATTTCGGGCTTTGCCAGCCTCGTCATGTCCGGCGATTTCGTCATCGGTCTGATCGTCTTCCTGATCCTGATCACCGTGAACTTCATCGTCATCACCAAGGGTGCGACGCGTATCGCCGAAGTTGGCGCGCGCTTCACCCTCGATGCGATCCCAGGCAAGCAGATGTCGATCGACGCCGACCTCTCGGCCGGCCTGATCGACGAAAAGGAGGCCCAGCGCCGCCGCCGCGAACTCGAAGAGGAAAGCTCCTTCTACGGCTCGATGGACGGTGCCTCGAAATTCGTGCGCGGCGATGCGATCGCCGGCCTCATCATCACCGCGATCAACATCTTCGGCGGCATCATTATCGGCTATCTCCGCCACGGCATGCCGATCGGAGAAGCGGCCGACGTCTTCGTCAAGCTCTCGGTCGGCGACGGTCTCGTCTCGCAGATCCCGGCGCTGATCGTCTCGCTCGCCGCCGGCCTGCTCGTGTCGCGCGGTGGTACTTCGGGTTCGACCGATCAGGCCGTCGTCGGCCAGCTCGGTGGCTATCCGAAGGCGCTGATGGTCGCCTCCGGTCTGATCATTCTCCTGGCGGTCGTCCCCGGCCTGCCGTTCCTACCCTTCGCCGTTCTCGGCGGCGGCATGGCGTTTCTGAGCTGGCTCGTGCCGCGCCAGATCGAAGCGGCCAATGCGGCCCGCCGCGCCGAGGAGGCCGCCAAGGTCCAGCAGACCAGGGAAGGCGAGGCGGATTCCGTCAAATCGGTGCTGAAGACCGCCGAGATCGAGCTTCTCCTCGGCAAACAGGTCTCGACGCGCCTGCTCGGCGCCCACCAGGAACTGGCCTTCCGCGTCGGTAAGATGCGCCGCAAATTCGCCGGGCAATACGGCCTCGTCATTCCCGAAATCAAGGTGTCCGACGACATCAGCATTCCGGACAAGGCCTATCATATCCGTATCCACGGTACGACGATCGCCTCGAACACTGTGCGTGTCGGCGAAGTGCTGGTGGTGACAGGCGGCGGCCGCCGGCCGAGCGTGCCGGGCGACGAGATCCGCGAACCCGCCTTCGGCATGCCGGCGGTTTCTATCCTCGAAACCTTCACCGAAGACCTGAAGCGCGAAGGCTTCCACCCGATCGATAACGTCTCGGTAGTGCTGACGCATTTGAGCGAGGTCATTCGCAACAACCTGCCGCACCTGCTTTCCTACAAGGACGTGAAGGTGCTGATCGAACGGCTCGATCCGGAATACCGCAAGCTTGCCGACGAAATTTGCACCTCGCACATGTCCTATTCCGGCCTGCAGGCCGTGTTGAAGCTGCTGCTTGCTGAGCGCGTCTCGATCCGCAACCTGCACCTGATCCTCGAAGCGGTTGCCGAACTTGCGCCGCATGTGCGCAAGACCGAACAGATCGTCGAGCACGTGCGCGTGCGCATGTCGCAGCAGCTTTGCGGCGACCTCGCCGACAATGGCGTCCTGCGCGTGCTGCGGCTCGGCAACAAGTGGGACATGGTCTTCCACCAGGCACTGAAGCGCGACGCCAAGGGCGAAGTCGTCGAGTTCGACATCGACCCGCGCCATCTGGAAGAATTCAGCGAACAGGCGACCAAAGTTATCCGTGAACATCTCGATCGCGGCATGCCCTTCGTACTGGTAAGTTCGCCCGAATCCCGCTCTTATGTTCGCATGATCATCGAGCGTCTCTTTGCCACTTTGCCCGTGCTCTCGCATGTCGAGCTTGCCAAGGGCCTCGAGATCAAGATCATCGGCTCAGTTTCATGATCACCGACCCGGAGGGCTCGGTGCTTGCGCTGTTCGCGGCCTTTTGCCGGATCGGTGGTTGCATCATGATCATGCCCGGGTTTTCTTCTGCCCGCGTTCCAATGCAGGTCCGGCTGTTCATCGCGGTCGCGGTGTCCATGGCGATCCTGCCGGTCATGTGGACGGACATCTATCCTGAGGTGACCGGCAAGGGGCATACCTACATCTACCTGATCGCCGCCGAGACGGCCGTCGGCGTGGTCATGGGGCTCGTCGCCCGCTACTATGTGCTCGGGCTGCAGTTCGCCGGCGCGGCGATCACCATGTTGATGGGCTTCAGCTCCCCGCCCTCGTCGGATGTGATTGAAGACACGCCGGAAAACCAATTGACCAGCCTCATCAGCTTCGCCGGGTTGATGGTGCTCTTCATGCTCGATTTCCATCACGTGATGATCGAGGCGATCGTGCAATCCTATCGCGCCATGCCGATCGGTACCGCCTTCGATCCGCAGGGCGTGCTGATCACGCTCACGGACTCGCTGGCGCAGACCTTCATGATCATGCTGAGGCTCGCGAGCCCCTTCGTCGTCTACGGCCTGCTTTTCAACGTAGCGATCGGCATGGTCAACAAGCTCGCCCCGCAGATCCCGATCTACTTCATTTCGCAGCCCTATCTGATCATGGGCGGCATGTTCCTGCTCTATCTCGGCATCGCCGCAATGCTGCGCCTGTTCGGCGACGGTTTCGCGCCGGTCATGCAGGGAGGATAGCCAGATGAAGACCCGTTCGCAGAAGCTCAAGCGCCTGGTTGCCGTCCAGCGCCATCTCGAGCAGATGGCCGAGGCCGACTATGTCGAGATGGTGCGCCAACGCGAGGCCTTGGCAGAGACGATCGACGTGGTCGTCGATGCCATGGGTTCGGCCCATCCGATGCATCGCATGTTCTCCGGCCACTATTCCTCGCAGGTAGGGCGCCTGGTGCAGAAGGACCAGATGTTGCTCGGCATCCAGCAGACGCATGAAGTGCGGATGCTGAGGGAGCGGGCAAAGGCCGACCGGCTCGAGGAAAACATGAAGGAAGCGCGCCAGTCCGAGGAGCGCGAGGAAGCCGACAACTCCATCTATGACCTGATCGATCAACACGTAACCGGGCAGGCGCCAGCTTCCGGTAAGGTTGACGGGCGATAGTACGCCATCCGGGGATGCTCCGACGGTGGAGCGATGCCGGTCCGACTATTGCCTTTGTGCGTCGCCCTTGGTCGATGCAGGCTCGATTTTGAGAGGATTCGTCATGGCCATCTCTCCGCCCAGCGATCTGGTGATGGATGTCGTGCGCGCCGCCGACCCGACCGAGGTGCAGGAAGCGCAGGCGCGGCTGAAGGCCAATCGTGCGGCTTTCAAGGCGACGAGCCTCGCGGAAAACGGCAACGGTTTCACCGCCGCCGTCAACATCCTCAATTCTTCCGACGGCTCGACCGGGCTCGGCGACATCAACAACCGCGTCGAGCAGAAGAAGATCCCTGAAACCTATCGAAAGTTCGAGGCCATGGTGCTGCAGAACTTCGTGAAGTCGATGTTGCCGACCGACAGCGAGAACGTGTTCGGTAAAGGGAACGCAGGCGATATCTGGAAGAGCATGATGGCCGAGCAGATCGGCGACGTCATCTCGAAGAGCGGCGGCATCGGCATCGCCGATCAGCTGGCGAGCGGCAGCGCGACCGATCGGGTCCAGGCCTCGCTCGATGGCAACAGCCGAAACCTCGCCGCAAGCCTCGTGCAGGAATATGAGCGCAAGACGCTGACCGGCTTTACGCCTGAAGACGACAAGAACAAGCAAGCTTAATTGGGAGTTGATTCATGGAAGCTGTGGCATCCAATGACGTCCGGATCCAGAACGTGCTCGGGCGACTGGAAATGATCCTCGACAACGAGAACAGCCGCATCGGTCTCGACCCGGAATTCGACATCAAGACGTCGAACGCGCACAAGAGTCGTTGCCTCTACGAACTGACAATGTTGCATCGCGACATGTTGCCGGGAGAGACGTCGTCGACCTTCTCCTCGCATGCTCGTCACCTGCGTGACAAGCTGGCGATCAACTCGCAGAAGGTGGAAGCGCATCTCGAAGCGGTGCGCTCCGTCGTCGATCTCCTGAAGACGGCTGCACAGGATGCCGATGCGGACGGCATCTATTCCGAAGCGCAGTTCCGCTATAGCGATTTCTGATGCTCAAGCTCATTCTCACCGGGGTCTGGGTCTGCGCGGTCACGCTCGGATCGGTCTATTTTTCGATGCAAAGCGCTTCGGCGCCCGTCGTCACGGACGGCGAGGCCGCTCGTCGCGCGTCGGAGCAATATGTTCCCGGTGAGATGATCACCATTCCGGTGATCAAGGAAGGCTCGGTCCAGGGCTATTTCCTCACGAAGCTTTCCTTCTCTGCGACCAAGGAGGGGATCAACAATCTCCGTGCTCCGCTCCGGCAGATGGTCACCGACGTGCTTTACGATCTGCTCGTCGGCTCGAAATTCATCGATGTTGCCGATACCGGCACCTTCGATCTGCCAACCTTCAAGACCACGGTGAAGGATGGCCTGAACAAGAAGCTCGGCGAAGAGGTGATCACCGAGGTGCTCGTCGAACAGCTCGAATACCTCACCAAGGACGACGTCAAGCGCGTTGCCAACAGCCAGAACGTGCCGCGGCAGAAGCCGGTTCCGATCGTCGACAAGAATGGCCATGTCGCCAGCGACAAGCTGCCGGAAGGCGCGGTCAAGGCAAGCAGCTCGCATTGACCGGAGAAACGCGAGCGCTTTGTCCGCTCGCTTTCCGACCTCGACCATTTCATTTTTGACGTCGGGGAATTCCGGGCGGAGGCCGCTGCAGGCTTTTCGTGGAAGCGCTCCTGCGAGCGCGACTGCCGTCAGTTTTTCTCCGGCGTGCGGTACTGTTCGTTGACGAGGCCAAATTCGGCCATCAACCGGCCGATCGCCACATAGAAATGATAGAGCCCGGCGCTTGCCAGCCCGCTCTTGCTCCAGAGTTCGATGCCGCGCGGGATCGAAGCGCCGAGCAGCGCCAGCGATTTGCCGAAGGTCCGCATCCGCCCGCCGAAACTTGGGTCGCGTCGATGCTCGAGCATCGTCGAGATCGCGCCATTGCGCAGGCTGCGCGCCCGGATCCAGGATGCGCTCGTGCGGCGCGCCGGCACGGTTTCGGCGACCCAGGCATCCGCCGCCCAGGCGAAGCAGAAGCCCTGTTCCTTGCTGCGGCTGTAGAAATCCGCATCGCCGCCGCCGATGAAATTGAATGCCGGGTCCAGGAACGGCCGCGGCATCATGTCGAGCACCGGCCGGGTAACAAGCACGTTGCCGGAGGAATAGAGGATCGGCACCGGTCCGGTCGTGTCATAGTGGGGCGTGAAAACCGGGTGGCGCTTCCACTTCTGCCCGCCGTCGCCCTCGAAGACCGGGAGCTGCGGCCCGCCGACCATGTCGGCGCCCGTCGTTTCCTGTACCGTGATGAGGCAATCGAGCCACTCGGGTGCCGCGACCTCGTCGTCATCGATGATCGCGATCGCCTTGAGGTTCGGATAGGTTTCGAGCGCCATCGACCAGCCGGCATTGTACGCATGGCAGTTGCCACGCTGATGCGCGACGATGACGATCGATTCGGAGGGATGGCCCAGGAAAAAGTCCTTGGCGGCCTGAGCGCCGGCCAATCCTTCATCGTCGTTCTCCACGACGACCGTGGCGAAGGAGACATCAGGCCTCTGGGAAACAATGGTTTTCAGCGACTTGACGACGTGTTCGGGCCGGCGAAACGTCGGCAGCACGACGACGAGTTCGATGTCGCCGGCGTCCTCCAGCTCTGTCCGGAAGTAGACGGAAATGTCCTGGCCGGTCGACGTCATGGCGAAACCTGTGCAAGCAAAATTGATGTGCAATACAACAAATCTTCCTAAACAGATGCTGAACCCGGACGGCAGATTTTGAAAGGGGGCTTTAAGCGCTCTTTCACCCCATGCTGTTAAAGAAGTGCCCAGCTCCATTCATGACGTGTGGCAAAATGCATCTTGTCCTGGTTTCCTCGCTCGTTCCCGTCGCCAATCCGGCGTCCGGCTTCGACATCGCCAACCGGGCCGTGCTCGACGGCCTTCGTGCGCTCGGTCACCGGGTCAGCGTCATCGGTTTTCTCCAGCCGGGACAAATACCCGCGCTCGATTGCGAGATGCACCTCCTCGGCGAGCTCGAGGTAACCAATGCCAAGGTCGGCACGCTTCGGAAACTGCGCTGGCTCGCGACCGCCTTCCTCAACCGCACGTCGGTTTCATCCGGCAAGATGCTTACGGTATCGGCAAACCGGATCCAGTCGATCCTCGACAGCCTCGCCCCATTCGATGGGTTGGTGCTCAATTCGGTGCAATTGCCGGCCGCGTTCGCGCAGGTCTTCCGACCCTATCCGTCGGTCTATGTCGCCCACAATGTCGAGGCGGATTCCGCCTTCGAGAGTGCCGAGCGGGCAAAGGGCACCATCGAGCGCTTTCTCTTCCGGCGCGAAGCGCAATATCTCGAACACTACGAGCAGCACCTGGCGCACAATGCCGTCGCCGTCTGGACTTTTGCCGAGGCAGATCGTTTCGGTTTCGGCCGTGCCGTCAGTGAGCGTGCCTTCGTTCTGCCGCTGGTAACGGGTTGGGACGCGCCGGCGACCCCGAACGGCGAAGCTGATCAAGACCTCCAGCACGATCTCGGCCTGATCGGCACATGGAGCTGGCGACCGAACAGGCTGGGCCTCGACTGGTTCCTCGCCGAGGTCGTTCCGCATCTGCCGGAGGATATGACGATCGCGATCGCCGGGCAGATGGATGGCGTGCCGACGGTCTCCCATCCCGGTGTCCGCTTCGCAGGCAGGGTGCCGGACGCGCGCGCCTTCGTCACCGAAAGCGCGGTCGTCCCGCTCATCAGCCGTGGCGGCACCGGCGTGCAACTGAAGAGCCTCGAGACCTTCGAGCTCGGCATGCCCTGCGTCGCGACGCAGGCATCGTTGCGTGGCATCGATGCTATCCCCGACAATTGCTCCGCGGCCGATGATCCCGCGGAATTCGCGCGCCTCTTGGTCGACAAGGTTGCCAAGGTGCGGGCCGGCGATCGTCAGCGTCTTGACGGCTCGGTCTTCCACCGTGCCCAGAAAGTGCGGCTGATGCGGGTGATGCGCAATGTGCTGGCGGGCCTTGCGCCTGCGAGCGCTGCGGACGGGCCGTCGCTGCCGCCGGACTTGACGATTCATGAAGGGGGACGATCGTGACGAAAATCGTTGCCACAAAGAACGTTTCTCTATCGCGGCGTCTGATCCTCGGAATGCCGGTCGTCGATCTCGGCTGGACGAAGGCTTTCGCCTTTGCTGCAGAAGCGCTTTCGCGGCCAGGCGGACAAACGGTCCTTGCCTTCCTCAATGCCAACAATGCCAACCTGATGATGCGCGACGGAGAATACCGTGCGGCGCTGGCGCGCCAGGTTGTCTTTCCGGATGGGCACGGCGTCGATATCGCTTCCTATCTTTTTTACGGCCGCATGTTTCCTGCCAATCTGAATGGCACGGACTTCGTGCCGTCGCTGCTGACCTATATCGAAAGACCGCTGCGCATCGCCATGATCGGCGCCAGGCCGAAGGTGCTCGCGCGCGCCGCCGAGAATTTCCAGGCGCACGCACCGTGGCACGAGTTTCTGCCGGTTTCCGATGGTTTCTTCGACCGGGAACGGTCCCGGGAGATTCTCGCTGAAGTCCGTGCGTTGAAGGCCGATATCCTTTTGGTCGCGATGGGCAGTCCGGGCCAGGAGAAATGGGTCGATGCCCATGTCGGCCCCCAGGACGCCCGGCTGGTCATTTCCGTCGGCGCGCTCTTCGACTTCGTCGCGGAGGAGTTTCCGCGGGCGCCAAAATTCCTGCGCCGGCTGCGGCTGGAGTGGTTCTTCCGTCTGGCGATGGAACCGCGGCGCATGTGGCGCCGCTACGTTCTCGGAAACCCGCTTTTCCTGTGCCATGTCCTCTGGCACAAACTGTCTGGACGCTCGCGCGAAACGATCGCCGACACCAACCTTCGAACGGGGACATCGTGAACGGTCCGACCATGCGCACTGCGGTTGTCACAGCGTCCTATGCGAACGATTTCGAGCGTTGCCGGCTCATGTGCGAAAGCATGGACCGCAAGCTTCAGGGCGATTGGAAGCACTATCTGCTGGTCGCCGATTTTGACGTGACGCTCTTTCGGCAACTCGAAGGCGCGCGGCGGGTGGTCGTCAGCGAGGGCGATCTTTTGCCCTGGTGGCTGCATCCGGTTACGGATCCACTATCCGCCGGTCGCAGGAAGGTATGGCTCAGTCCCTTCGGTTTGCCGTTGCGTGGCTGGCATGCGCAGCAGCTTCGTCGCCTGGCGCTCGCGCGGCATATCGACGAGGCGGCGATGTTTGCGGTCGACTCCGACGTCGTGTTCCTGCGTGCCTTCGATCCCGCCAGCCTCTGGCAGGCGGACCGGCTGACGCTCTACCGCAAGGATGGCGCGATCGACGCGCATATGCGCTCCAACCATCTCGAATGGCTCGCCCATTCCGATCGCCTTCTCGGCATCGGCCCCTGTAACCTGCCGGCCAATGACTACATCAACACGCTGATCGCCTGGCGCACGGACACGTGCCGGAAGCTGCTCGACCACATCGAGGCGCAGCACGGCCGCAATTGGGTTCGGGCGATCACGCGGACCCGCGCCTTCTCCGAATGCACGATCTATGGCCGCTTCGTCGACGAGGTACTCGGCGGGGAGGGGCATGTGCCCTCCGATGCCGCGCTCTGTCACGTGCTCTGGTTCGAGGACAGCTACCGGCAGGACCTCTCCGGCCTCAGGGACTTCCTGAAGGATATGGAGCCGCACCAGATCGGCATCGGCGTTCAATCCTTCGTCGGGCACGACCTCGATGACATCCGCAGGGCGGTGGTCGAACTCGCCGCCTGAGGGTTCGACCGGCGTCAGATGACGCGTTCAGCCGGCTTCCGGAGCGCCGTGTAAGTCGGGACGAAGGAGAGGGCGTAGAGCGCGAAGAAGATCGCGTTGAGCGACGGCGCCCAGGCGGTAACATCTGTCGTTGTCCGCAGCAACAGCACCAGCAGAGCCACCTTGACCACGCCGGCGATCAGCAGGTTGAGCATGCGCCGCACCGTCCGGCCCGTCGCATAGAGCAGTTCGGAGTGATACTCGATCAGGTTGCGGAACGAGGGAACGAGAAGGATCATCGCGATGATCGGAGCAGCGGCCGATACGTTGCGGCCGAGGCCGTTCGGGAAGATCCAGAGATAGAGAGCCATGGCCGCCATGGCTGCAAGCGAAGCCAGCGCCACCAGGAGTTCGATCGACAACCTGATCCGCCAGCGCGCGATCGCCTCGGGCGTACGCATGATGCGCTGGACGAGCAGGGTGTTGAACGACCGCACCGGAAGCGCCGTCAGGTCTGCAAGCCGCATCAGGATGGCATAAAGGCCGGAAACCGCCGGACCGCCGATGGCAAGCACGGCGATCTTGTCGAATTCCGACTGAATGTAGAACAGCACCTCGGCACCGGCGACGGAGACGGAATCGGACCAGCGCCGGAAATAGAGCCTGGGCTTCCAGCGCAGCCGGACGCGAGGGTAGAACCACAAAAGCGCCACGACGAGGCCAAGTGCATTCGCAGCCAGGTAGAAATAGGACCAGGCTTCAAGCGTCTTCCAGGATAGGAAAGTGAAGAGCAAGGCAGCACCGGTGCGGATCGCCGTACCGATCACCACGAGCAGCGCCCCGCGCCCGAAACGGCCAAGGCCATTCAGCACGATGACCGCAGTTTCCAGTCCGCGCCAGCAGATGATTTCCGCCAGCATGAAGGCAGAAAAGGCGCTCGCCGTCATGTCCCGGGAAAAAAGGGCGAGGAAGGTGAGGGCGCAGATAATCGCGATCAGCGGCAGCGAGAGCACCGCACCCACCAGGAAGCCGGCGCTGTAGGTCCCGACCAGCAGGGGCTTTACGGTGGCGACCCGGTAGAGCGGCGACATGAAGCCGAAGGCAAGCACGCGCGAGATCATGATGCCGGCCGCTGACGCCGTGGCAAAGAGACCAAAATCGGCGATGACAAGCGTGTTCGCGACGGCGATGAAGTAGACGAGCGACAGCACAAGCCGCCCGGCCGAACCTCCGGTCATGGAGAGGTAGGCGTGGATCAGCGCCTGGTGGCGGAGATAAAGCGCTTTGACGCGATGAGGCACGGCCGACGTTCCAATAGCGCGTCTCCCGGCACGGCCGTTGGAAGCGCTCTATCTCTTTGTTTATGCTGAGTTCCGAGCGCAAGGCGCGTGTCGCATTTGCTGGAACTGCTTTGCTGCCTTCCGTCATAGGCGGGAAAGCTTAATAAGGCGTGAGATCGACCCGTTTGCGTGCGCCGATCCACAGAAATTAACCATTTGTTTTCCATGTTTCCTTAGGTTGGCTTCACTATTCGGAATTCGCCGTCTCGGCAGCCGCGGGATCAGTCATGTTCAACATCGACGACGAGAAACGCCCGGTTCCGCGTGCATCGTTGCTCGATTTCGTAGCCGAGGACACGCGCGGTTCCGCGCGCGCGCAAAAGCCCCGTGCGGTCGGCGCTTCCGCGGCCAATTCTCCTCTGCTCAATCGCCTGTCCGCAGCCGAAGGCCAGTCCGGCCAGTCCGGCGCTCGGGAGGCGACCCGTTCCGCGGCGCAAGCGACTATCGGCGAGAAAGCCTCGAAGGGAGCGAGTGGAGCGGCCAAGCATCGTACCGCCCTGAGCGGCATGGGCGACAGGCTGGTACAATGGTTGGCCGATAGCCGGGACGATGCCCAGGCGGCAGCCGCGCCCGCCACCGACGCACCCGGTGACCGTCCTCTCGTCGACATCAAGACCGTCCTGCGCTCCGTCTGGCAACTGCGCAAGATCATTATTGCGACGACTACGCTCGGTGCTGTGGGCGGCATACTGCTCGCACTTTCCACACCCAGCGTCTACGTCTCCGAAAGCAAGCTCTACATCGATCCGCGCGAGGTGCGGCTGACGGATTCCGATCTGTCAAAACAATCGCTGGCGACCGAAGGCATTCTCGCGCTCGTCGACAGCCAGCTTGAAGTGCTGCGCTCGCGCACCGTCATGGAGAAGGTTGCAACCGGCCTCGACCTCGAGAAGGATCCGGAATTCGCAGGCAAAGCTGGCGGCGACGCGTCCGCCCGCATGCTGAAGAAGCTGAGCGAGGCCATCCAGGTTTGGCGCGACCCGAAGACCTTCATCGTCACGGTCGAGGCGCAGACGCGCGACCCGGAGAAATCTGCGCTCATCACCAACCGGCTGGTCGAAACTTTTCTCGGTGAAGAAACCGCAGCGCAATCCGGCTTCTTCCAGAAAACAACGGTGGCGCTCGACGTCCGCATCAAGGAATTGAAGGCCGAGCTCGATGCGGCCGAGAAGGCGGTCGAGGACTATAAGGCGAGCTACGACATCGTCGGCGCCGGCGGCGAGCTGATCGCTGACAAGCAGCTCCTGAGCCTCAGCGACCAGGTGGCCGCCGCCCGCAACCGCATCGCCGAAGCAAAAGCGAAAGCGGAAGCCTCCGGCAAGGTGCAGCTGAACGATGTTTTGACCGGGGCCTATCCGGAGGAAATCAGCTCGCTGGCGCTGTCCGAACTGCGCAAGCAATTTGCCGCGACCAGGGCGCAATTGAGTGCGCTTGACGCGAGCCTCGGACCACGCCACCCGCAACGGATCGCCACCCAGCAGGCGCTGGAGGCCTCGCGCTCCGAAATCGGCAACGAACTGCGCCGCATTGCCGCCGCGGCCGGCACAGAGCTTGATCGCGCCCAGCGCACCGAGCAGGACCTGCTGCAGCAGCTTGCGGTGCAGAAGGCGCGGCAGATCCATTCTTCCTCCGAATTCGTCGAACTGCGTGAGCTGCAGCGGAAAGCCGCGGCCACCCGCGCAATTTACGAATCCTTCCTCAAGCGCGCCGGCGAAACGCGCGAAGAGGAAAAGCTGACGGCGAAGAACATCCGGGTGATCTCGAAGGCCGAGCCTGCGCTGCAGGCAAAAGGCCCCTCCCGCAAGATCATCGTGATTGCCGCCACCATGGCCGGATTCTTCGCCGGCTTCGGCCTCGGCGTTTTGCTGGGCATCTACCGCAGCATGCGCGGTTTGTTTGCCGGCCCTGGTGCAGAGCCGCAGCGCGATCAGGGTCCGGAACCACCGGAGCCGGAGGATGATCCCAAACCCCCGCAGCGCTCGCAGCCGCAGGCCGATCCCACTCCTGCCAAGTCCGATCTACCGCCGCCGTTCAGCCCTGCGGCGCATCATGCTCAATCGCTGACAGCCGCCTACGCCGCTGCGCGTCGTGGCGAAGCTGAAGGGGCTATGGTCCGGCGCACGCCACCATACGCGGAAGCGGAGAACGATACCGAAATCGCCAAGGTCCAGGAAGATCTTCGAGCGCTGAGAACCCGCGTCGAACACTACTCCCTTCAAAAGCTGGCACGCGGTTAAGCCATCGCCGACGGGTGGGCTCTATTCCCCGACTGTGCGACGTTGCGATCGCTCTCTCATGATTTTGAGCGAAGCCGTCTCTCCTCTCACCCGTGAAAGGAAATGCCGCGCGGTGGAACGAAACATCCGCCAACCTCGCCGCCGCCTCTTGCATTTATGCGTTTGGAACAGCATAGGGCGCTTTGAGGCCATCGCCTTTTCCCGGGCGAACTAGAGTGTGCCGCGTGAACAGGAAGCCAGGAGGAACATGCCGTGACGACTGTGATTGATGGCAAGAAAGTCGCCGCTTCGGTCATCGAGACTGTGAAGGCCGCGACCAAGGCGCTCGAGACGGATGCCGGTGTTCGCGCAGGCCTTGCCGTCGTGATCGTCGGCGACGATCCGGCAAGCCACGCCTATGTTTCCTCGAAGAGCAAGATGGCCAAGGAGTGCGGCTTCCTGTCGATCCAGCACACCCTGTCGGAGGCAACCACGCAGGAAGAACTCGCCGCGCTGGTTGCGGAGCTCAATGCGGATCCCTCCATTCACGGCATCCTCGTGCAGCTGCCGTTGCCGAAGCACCTGAACTCCGAGCCGATCATCCAGTCGATCCTTCCGGAAAAGGACGTCGACGGCCTGCATATCGTCAATGCCGGCAAGCTCGCGACGGGCGATCTCGAAGGCGGTCTCGTCTCCTGCACGCCGGCCGGCGCCATGGTGTTCGTGCGCCAGACACACGGCGATGACCTCTCGGGGCTGAACGCTGTCGTCATCGGCCGTTCGAACCTCTTCGGCAAGCCGATGTCGGCGCTGTTGCTCGCCGCCAATGCGACCGTGACGACGGCGCATTCGCGCACCAAGGACCTGGCCGCCGTCTGCCGCAATGCGGATATCCTCGTTGCCGCCGTTGGCCGCCCAGAGATGGTGAAGGCTGACTGGGTCAAGCCCGGCGCGACGGTGATCGACGTTGGCATCAACCGCGTGCCGGCGCCGGAAAAGGGCGAGGGGAAATCCAAGCTGGTTGGCGACGTCGCCTTTGCCGAGGCCGCCGAGGTCGCAAGCGTGATTACCCCAGTGCCGGGCGGCGTCGGCCCGATGACCATCGCCATGCTGATGGCCAACACCGTGATTGCCGCTCACCGCAAAGCGGGCCGCAGGCCGCCGCGCTTCTAATTCCTGCTCACATCGAATGACGAGACGCGTCGCGATTGCGGCGCGTTTTCATTTTTGCGGAGCGGGCCCGGTCGAGGCGCGCACGATCAGTTCCGCGCGCCAGAGTTCCTGTTCCGGATAGTCGCCCCGTTTCAGGATGCCGCCGATCAGCCGTGTGGCAATCCGGGCTCCGGCCGCCCTGAGCGACGAGCGCGTCGTCGTCAGCGGAACGCTGAAATTCTCGGGCTTCAGCATCGGCAGCACGTCGTCATGGGCGATCAGCGAGATGTCCTCGCCGATTTTCAAGCCCGCCTGATTGATCGCCCGGACCGCGCCGAGCGCCAGCACCGTACTGGAGCAGAGCACCGCGGTCGGCGGCTGCGCATGCTGCAGGAAGCGCTGCATGCTGCGGTAGCCGTGCTCGTCGGTCATCAGCGAATGTTCGACCAGCGCCTCGTCGAGCGTGAGGCCGTGTTCGGTAAGCGCCCTGAGCATTCCCTTCTGGCGGCGGATGGAAAAAGTCAGATACTCCGGGCCATTGATCAGCGCGATCCGTTGATGCCCGAGTTGAATGAGAAGTCGCGCCGCATCGTAGAAGGCACTGGTGTTGTCGATGTCGAGGAAGGGGTAGTCGCGGCTTTCGCCGATCGAGCGCCCGTGGACGAGAAACGGGATCGACAGCGACTTCAGCATGGCGATGCGCGGGTCGTTGGCGCGCATATAGGCAAGGAACAGCGCATCGACATTGCCGCTGGCTGCCAGCCGCCGGAACGTCACTTCCTCGTCCTCCGGCGCACTCGGATTGAGCACGAAATGGAAGTCGTGCTTGACCGCTTCTTCCGCAAGCCCCGCCAGGAACTCGCCGAAGTGCACGTCGGAATCGATACCGGGCGCGATCGGCATGACCATGCCGATGGAGAAGGCTCTGCCGGTGGCCAGTCGCTGGGCGGCGCGGTTCGGCCTGTAGCCGGTCTCGCGCACGGCCTGCAGCACGCGCTGACGGGTCTCGGCATTCACTTCCGGATAGCCGTTCAATGCGCGGCTGACCGTCGTCTGGGACAGGCCGAGCAGTTCCGCAAGTTGCTTGAGATTGACCGCCATGGTCAGGATTCCTCCCAAAGCGCTTTGGATATCCGTATGATTTTTGGTGTTTGGTCCCAGCGCCTCGGGTTGGTGTAGCATCCGTTTTTCGAGCAACAAAGCGGAATTCAACCATTGCGCGGTGCAAAACGTTACCGCAAAGCACAAATTCGTCGCATTGAGGACAGGGATGGGAAATCTCTTGACTCCTCGCGTGTCGCAATGGTTTGTTAGCGAACTCAAAGCGCTTTGAATTTTCGCGCATCATCGTCTGCCCGGTGGGATCCGGGTTCATCTTTGGGAGGAGAAGAACGTGAAGAGATCATTGCTGTTGGGCGTGGCGGCGTTTGCCCTGTTGGCAGGTGCTGCCGGCGCCGCTGACCTCAAGTTCAAGCCGGGCGAGGATTCGAAGTTCAACTGGGCGAGCTTCGAGGAGTTCAAGAAGGGTCATGACCTCAAGGGCCAGACGCTGACGATCTTCGGCCCCTGGCGCGGTGAGGACGAGGCGCTGTTCAAGAGCGTCTATGCCTACTTCACCGAAGCGACGGGCGCCGAGATCAAATATTCGTCCTCGGAAAACTATGAGCAGCAGATCGTCATCGACACCCAGGCCGGCAGCCCGGCCGAAATCTCGGTCCTCCCGCAGCCGGGTCTGATCGGCGATCTCGCCTCCAAGGGTTACCTGACGCCGCTCGGCGACGACACCCAGAAGTGGCTGCTCGACAACTACGCCGCCGGCCAGTCCTGGGTCGATCTTTCGACCTACAAGGGCAAGGACGGCAATGCCGCGCTCTATGCATTTCCCTACAAGATCGACGTGAAGTCGCTCGTCTGGTACTCGCCCGAAAACTTCGAGGACGCCGGC
The DNA here is from genome assembly GCF_052044935.1 of Ensifer sp. 22460. Lineage (NCBI taxonomy): Bacteria > Pseudomonadati > Pseudomonadota > Alphaproteobacteria > Hyphomicrobiales > Rhizobiaceae > Ensifer > Ensifer sp. 22460. The sequence continues at coordinate 454,626 of NZ_JBQENZ010000001.1, read as the reverse complement.
TACGAAGTGCCGAAGACCATGGAAGAGCTGAAGGCGCTGACCGAGAAGATCGCCGCTGACGGCGGCAAGCCATGGTGCATCGGCCTCGGCTCGGGCGGCGCGACCGGCTGGCCGGCGACCGACTGGGTGGAAGACATGATGCTGCGCACCCAGCCGGCTGATGTCTACGACAAGTGGGTCAAGAACGAGATTCCCTTCACCGATCCGGCTGTCGTTGGGGCGATCGACGAGTTCGGCTGGTTTGCCAAGAACGACAAGTTCGTCGATGGCGGCGCTGCAGCCGTTGCCTCCACCGACTTCCGCGACAGCCCGAAGGGCCTCTTTGCCTCGCCGCCGAAGTGCTACCTGCACCACCAGGCGTCGTTCATTCCGTCCTTCTTCCCTGAGGGCACCAAGATCGGCGAGGACGCCGACTTCTTCTACATGCCGCCCTACGAGAGCAAGAAGGAGCTCGGCAATCCGGTGCTCGGCGCCGGTACGCTGGCGATGATCACCAAGGACACGCCGGCCGCGCGCGCCTTCATCGAATTCCTGAAGACGCCGATCGCCCATGAAGTCTGGATGGCGCAGACGAGCTTCCTCACGCCGTACAAGAGCGTCAACGTCGACACCTACGGCAACCCGCCGCTGAAGAAGCAGGGCGAGATCCTGCTCAACGCCACCACCTTCCGCTTCGACGGTTCCGACCTGATGCCGGGCAAGATCGGCGCGGGCGCGTTCTGGACCGGGATGGTCGATTTCGTCGGCGGCAAGTCGTCGGCAGATGTCGCGGATGGCGTGCAGAAGGCGTGGGACGCCATCAAGTAAGAACCGGATGACGGGTGGCGGCGATGCCGCCCGTTGCCGATCCGGGTTCGCTGCAGAGGCGGGCAGAGGAAAAGTGTATGCGGTTTTCCGCTCGCTTCCCGCCTTCGTCTATGAGAAGTGGCGCACCCCAATGAGAACGGCGACAATCGCCAGCCCTGCACGCGACCGTGCACCGAGGGGGAGGGACATGTCATGTTGTTTCAGCTTTTGAAGGCTGCAGGGTTCATGTTGGGCGGGGTCATCGGCTGCGCCGCCTATTTCTGGGGAACCAGTTTCATTCTCGACCTGATGTTCCCGTCGAAGGGAAAATCAGGTGCCGTCGCGTCAAGAAATCTGCGTATCACCAACGCCATCCGTCCGTGGTTGTTTCTGGGACCGGCGCTCCTTGCGCTGACAGTGTATCTTATCTATCCCGTCTTCATGTCGCTCTGGTACAGCGTCCATGATCGCGCCGGACAGAACTTCGTCGGCGTCAGCAACTATGCCTGGATGGTCAACGACGGTGAGTTCCGCCAGTCGATCTACAATAATTTCCTCTGGCTGCTGGTCGTTCCAGCGCTCGCGACCTTCTTCGGCCTGGTCATCGCAGCACTCACCGACCGCATCTGGTGGGGCAACATCGCCAAGACGCTGATCTTCATGCCGATGGCGATCTCGTTCGTCGGTGCCGCGGTCATCTGGAAGTTCATCTACGATTTCCGTCCCGAAGGCGCAGAGCAGATCGGCCTCCTGAACGCCATCGTCGTCGCCTTCGGCGGCGCGCCGCAGGCCTGGATCACGCTGCCCTTCTGGAACAATTTCTTCCTGATGGCGATCCTCGTCTGGATCCAGACGGGCTTTGCGATGGTCATCCTGTCCGCTGCCCTTCGCGGCATCCCTGAGGAAACGATCGAAGCCGCTGTCATCGACGGCGCCAATGGCTGGCAGATCTTCTTCAAGATCATGGTGCCGCAGATCTGGGGCACGATCGCCGTCGTCTGGACGACCATCACCATTCTCGTGCTGAAGGTCTTCGACATCGTGCTGGCGATGACCAACGGCCAATGGCAGAGCCAGGTGCTCGCCAACCTCATGTTCGACTGGATGTTCCGCGGGGGCGGCGACTTTGGCCGCGGTGCGGCGATCGCCGTCGTCATCATGATCCTCGTCATTCCGATCATGGTCTGGAACATCCGCAATGCGGCCAAGGAAATGAAGGGGCACTGAGATGAATCCAGCGACACGCTCACCCCTCATGTGGGTCGTCCACCTCTCGGTCCTTTTGATCGTCGCGCTCTGGACGTTGCCGACCGCCGGCCTGTTGATCTCGTCTCTGCGCGACAAGGATCAGCTCGCCGTTTCCGGCTGGTGGACCGCACTTTCGACCTCGTCGCAGAACACCGTCGTCCGTGCGCCAGGCCCAGAAAGCCAGGTCGAGCGCGAAGGCAAGTTCGTGATCTCCGGCAACCTGCTCGAAGGTCAGCCGGGCCAAATCTCCGCCTTCGGCTTTAACAGCCGCGAGCCGACTGCGTTCAAGGCCGGCGAAACCGCCGAACTCAACGACGGCGAAAAGCTGACCGTTCAGGCCGACGGCAATTTCGAGATCGTTTCCGACAAGAAGATGGAGGGTTCGCGCGGCCAGCGCGTCTTCGTCACCGCGTCTTCGCCGCCGCGCTTTACCTTCGACAACTATGTCGAGGTGTTAAGCGCTGAGGGCATCGGCCGCTCCTTCATCAATTCGCTCACGGTTGCCGTACCCGCGACGATCATCCCGATCATGATCGCGGCCTTCGCCGCCTATGCGCTTGCCTGGATGCCGTTCCCCGGCCGGGCGATCCTGATCGCCGTGGTCGTCGGTCTTCTCGTCGTGCCGCTGCAGATGTCGCTGATCCCGCTGCTGAAGCTCTACAACGGCGTTGGCACGATCCTGGGCGTGCCGGCCAAGACCTATGTCGGCATCTGGCTGGCCCATACCGGGTTCGGCCTGCCGCTGGCGATCTATCTGCTTCGCAACTACATGGCCGGCCTGCCGCGCGAAATCATGGAATCCGCCCGCGTCGACGGTGCCAGCGATTTCGATATCTTCGTCAAGATCATTCTGCCGCTGTCCTTCCCGGCGCTCGCCTCCTTCGCGATCTTCCAGTTCCTGTGGACCTGGAACGACCTGCTGGTGGCGATCGTGTTCCTGGGCGCAGGCCCCGATGAACTGGTTCTGACCGGCCGGCTCGTCAACCTGCTGGGCTCGCGCGGCGGCAACTGGGAAATCCTGACGGCTTCCGCCTTCATTACCATCATCGTTCCGCTGATCGTCTTCTTCAGCTTGCAGCGCTATCTCGTGCGCGGTCTGCTGGCGGGCTCGGTCAAGGGCGGCTGACTATCAAGGACCTCCAGAGAAAATGAGCATGACCGAAATGAGCACTTCCACTTTGCAGCCGGATCGGGACTGGTGGCGCGGCGCGGTGATCTACCAGATCTACCCGCGCTCCTACCAGGACTCCAACGGCGACGGCATCGGCGACCTCAAGGGCATCGTTGCCCGGTTGCCGCACATTGCCGCCCTCGGCGCCGACGCAATCTGGATTTCGCCGTTCTTCACCTCGCCGATGAAGGACTTCGGTTACGACGTCTCCAATTACACCGATGTCGACCAGATCTTCGGCAGCCTTGCCGATTTCGACGCCGTGATCGCGGAAGCGCACCGCCTCGGCATCCGGGTGATGATCGACCTCGTTCTCTCGCATACCTCGGATCAGCATCCCTGGTTCGTCGAAAGCCGCGCAAGCCGGACCAACGCCAAGGCCGACTGGTACGTCTGGGCCGACTCCAAGCCGGATGGCACCCCGCCTAACAACTGGCTGTCGATCTTCGGCGGCTCGGCCTGGGCATGGGATCCGACGCGCCTGCAATATTACCTGCACAACTTCCTGACCTCGCAGCCGGATCTCAACCTGCACAATACGGAAGTTCAGGAAGCGCTGCTTGGTGTCGAGCGTTTCTGGCTGGAGCGCGGCGTCGACGGCTTCCGCCTCGATACCATCAACTTCTACTTCCACGACAAGCAGCTGCGCGACAATCCGGCGCTGGCGCCGGAACGCCGCAACGCCCAGACCGCACCGGCGGTCAACCCGTACAACTATCAGGAACATCTCTACGATAAGAACCAGCCGGAGAACCTGGCATTCCTGAAGCGGTTCCGCGCCGTCATGGACGAGTTTCCGGCGATTGCCGCTGTTGGCGAGGTCGGTGACAGCCAGCGCGGCCTGGAGATCGCCGGCGAATACACTTCCGGCGGCGACAAGATGCAGATGTGCTACGCCTTCGAATTCCTAGCGCCCGATCCGCTGACACCGGCGACCGTCGCCGAGGTTCTCCGCAATTTCCAGAAGGCAGCGCCCGAGGGCTGGGCCTGCTGGGCCTTCTCCAACCACGACGTCGTGCGCCATGTCAGCCGCTGGGGCGCTGGCGTTGCCGATCGCGACGCGCATGCAAAGCTGCTTGCGAGCCTCTTGATGTCGCTGCGCGGCTCGGTCTGCATCTATCAGGGCGAGGAGCTGGCGCTGAGCGAAGCCGAACTCGCCTATGAGGACCTGAAGGATCCCTATGGCATCCAGTTCTGGCCCGACTTCAAGGGCCGCGATGGCTGCCGTACACCGATGGTCTGGGACGGATCCGCGGTCAATGGCGGCTTCGGCAACGCGAAGCCCTGGCTTCCCGTGCCGGCAGAGCACCTCCAACGCGCCGTATCGGCGCAGCAGGGCGACCAGGCGTCGGTGCTCGAGCACTACCGCCGCTTCCTGCATTTCCGCAAGGCGCATCCGGCTTTCGCCAAGGGCGAGATCGAGTTCCTGAACACGGATGGACAGGTGCTCGCCTTCGTGCGCAGCTATGGCAACGAGAAGCTTTTCTGCCTGTTCAACATGAGCGGTACGCCGGCTGCGGCCACGCTGCCGAACGAACCGGTCGCCGCGCTTGAAGGGCACGGCTTTGCAGCCGAGGTGAAGGACAGAACGGTCAACCTGCCGGCCTGGGGCGCGTACTTCGCCCGGTTGGTGTGACGCCGGCTGAACAATGATGAGAGCAAGAACTGACGGGAAGAACCGAAGGGGAGGGTGCAATGACGGGTCTGCTGCTTAAAGATATCCGCAAGTCCTACGGCGCGGTCGATGTCATTCACGGCATCAATCTCGACATCAAGCAGGGCGAGTTCATCGTCTTCGTCGGTCCGTCCGGCTGCGGAAAGTCGACGCTGCTGCGCATGATCGCGGGTCTCGAGGAGATCACCGGCGGCGACATGTTCATCGATGGCGAGCGCGTCAACACCGTGCCGCCGTCGAAGCGCGGCATCGCCATGGTGTTCCAGTCCTATGCGCTCTATCCGCATATGACCGTCTACGACAACATGGCCTTCGGCATGCGGATTGCCAAGGAATCGAAAGAGGAGATCGACCGGCGCGTGCGCGCGGCCGCCGATATCCTGCAGCTCACCAAATACCTTGATCGTCTGCCGAAAGCGCTTTCGGGCGGTCAACGCCAGCGCGTTGCGATCGGCCGGGCGATCTGCCGCGACCCCAAGGTCTTCTTGTTCGACGAGCCGCTGTCGAACCTCGACGCGGCCTTGCGCGTTGCCACCCGCATCGAGATCGCCAAGCTCAACGAGCAGATGGCTGATACCACGATGATCTATGTCACCCACGACCAGGTGGAGGCGATGACGCTCGCCGACCGCATCGTCGTGCTGTCGCAGGGCCATATCGAGCAGGTGGGTGCGCCGCTGGAACTTTACGAGCGGCCGGCCAATCTCTTCGTCGCGCGCTTCATCGGCTCGCCGGCGATGAACATCATCCCCTCGGCGATTACCGCCACCGGCGCGCAGACCACGGTGAAGCTGACCGGCGGCAAGAGCGTCACGCTCGATATAGCCACGGACGCATCGCAGAACGGCAAGATGGCGAGCTTCGGCGTCCGGCCGGAAGACCTGCAGGTCTCCACTGGCGAGGACTTCCTGTTCGAGGGCACGGTCGCCATCGTCGAGGCACTTGGCGAAGTGACGCTGCTCTATATCGAAGGTCTGGTCGACAAGGAGCCGATCATCGCCAAGATCCCCGGCATCCTGCCGGTTCATCGCGGCGACAAGGTGCGCTTCACCGCCGACAAGGCCAAACTGCACCTGTTCGATGCTGACGGTCGCAGCTATCGCGCGTAAGCAATTCCAGGAAAAGTGCGCAGCGGTTTTCCGTCCGGAATTGCGGCCTGGAAGATCAATTCCAGGAAAAGTGCGTAGCGGTTTTCCGTCCGGACTTGCGGCTTGGAAGATCAGTTCCAGGAGAGGTGCGTAGCGGCCCTCCGTCCGGATTTGTCTAACGAACAGATGGTCATCTCGACCCGCCCGTAAAATCGGGCGGGTTTTTTCAATGCAACCTACGGATCAAACCCTCTGTTAAATCTCTGCCGCTAATCTGTTTCAAAAGGGGATAGGAAAGGCATATCGATGAGAGGCGCGGCGCCCGCAATGCAGCAGCACTTCCTGAACAAGGAAGAGTCCTTCATGTACGATCGGGAAGCGAACTTTCCGATGGAGGACACACGGAACGAGGCGCGCATCGAATATACCGAGAAGGGCATGACGCAGCTGAGTTCCCGCCGCTGCGAGATCATCAAGCTCTCCAAAAGCGGCGCCGTCATCAGTATCCTGACGCAGTATCAGCTTCCGCAGAACTTCTATCTCGATATCCCGAGTGCCCGCATCCAGATGGTCGGCTGCCTGCTGAAGCGCGTGCATGCCAACAACGTCATCGAAGCGCGGTTCCTCCGCCTGCTGACCGACCGCGATCTCAATCGGATCTTCGTTTACAGCACCCATCCGAACCATCGCAACCGAACGCTCGATATCTATCGCTGAGGCCGAACGCGGCTTGAGGTGTGGGGCTTGACCGTCCTGTCGGCGCAATGAATGGTTGCGGTCTTCTTCAACAGACTCGGACCGGAACCATGCAGCGACCCTATCGGCTTTCCTGCCATTGCGGCGACATCGCAGTCGAGGTTGACGAGGAGCTTTCTGGCCTCGTCGAATGCAACTGTTCGACCTGCCGGCGCTCCGGCTTCCTTCATTGGAAGGTGGACGCCGCCAAGGTGAAGCTGCTCACCGAGAAACGTCGCCTGTCGAGCTACATCTGGCGCGGTCTCAACGAGGGCCATCACTTCTGCCCGACCTGCTCGACGCCGATCATGCGCGGCGGCTATCCGGACAACAAGATCTCCATCAATGCCCGCTGCATCGAAGGAGTCGATGTATTTACGCTGGAGATCGAGCGCTACGATGGGCGCAATGACATGTTCCCTGGTCCGCTGCCGTAAGCGGGCAGTGAGGGCGGAGAGCTTGCCGCTGCCTCGAAGAAAAGTTCGCTAGAAAAGGGCGCCGCCCCGGCTGAGGAGGCGGCGCTATTTGCGTCCTAGTGGAAGAGAACGCTCGCTCCATGGTCGGCAGCGCCTGCAATCGCCCGGAACGGCGCGAAAAGCTCACGGCCCATGCCGAAATCGTTGTCCGAGAGGTCGGCATGCGCAGGTACCCGCGTCTTCAGCGCGATGTCCTCGACCAGCACCTCGATCGTCCCGGCGACCGCGTCGATGCGCACGATGTCGCCTTCCTGGATGCGGGCGATCGGCCCACCGTCCTTGGCTTCCGGGGTGACGTGGATTGCCGCCGGCACCTTGCCGGAGGCGCCGGACATGCGCCCGTCGGTGAGGATGGCGACGCGCTGGCCGCGATCCTGCAGGATGCCGAGCACGGTCGTCAGCTTGTGCAGCTCCGGCATTCCGTTCGCCTTTGGGCCCTGGAAGCGCACGACGGCGACGAAATCGCCCTCGAGCTTGCCCGCCTTGAAGGCGGCATTGAGCTCGGCCTGGTCGTGGAAGATCTTGGCCGGGGCCTCGATGACGTGGCGATCCGGTTTCACGGCTGAAATCTTGATGACCGCCTTGCCGAGATTGCCGGTCAGCATCTTCAGGCCGCCGGTATGCTGGAAGGGTTGGTCGATGGTCGCAAGCACCTTCGGGTCGGCGCTTTCCTTCGGTGTCGGCACGCGCTCGACGCCGCCGTCGGCTCCAAGCCGAACGTCGATCTTGTAGGCATCGAGGCCCTGGCCGACGACGGTGTGCACGTCATCGTGCAGCAGCCCGCCCCGCAGCAACTGGCTGATCAGGAAGCCCATGCCGCCGGCGGCATGGAAGTGGTTCACATCGGCAAGGCCGTTCGGATAGACGCGCGCGAGTAGCGGCACGATATCCGAAAGCTCGGAGATATCCTGCCAGGTGAGCACGATGCCGGCGGCACGCGCCATGGCGACGAGGTGCATCGTGTGGTTGGTCGAGCCGCCGGTCGCATGCAGGCCGACGACGCCGTTGACGATCGAGCGCTCGTCGATCATCTCGCCGGCGGGGGTGAACTCGTTGCCCATGGCGGTGATCGCCAGCGCCCGCTTGGCGGCTTCCTTCGTCAGCGCGTCGCGCAGCGGCGTGCCGGGATTGATGAAGGAGGCGCCGGGCAGGTGGAAGCCCATGATCTCCATCAGCATCTGGTTGGAATTGGCCGTGCCATAGAACGTGCAGGTGCCCGGCCCGTGGTAGGACTTGGACTCTGCTTCGAGAAGCTCGTCGCGGCCGACCTTGCCTTCGGCGAAGAGCTGGCGCACCCGCGCCTTCTCGTCGTTCGGGAGGCCCGAGGTCATCGGACCTGCGGGCACGAAGATGGCGGGCAGATGGCCGAAGGTCAGCGCCGCAATGACGAGACCCGGTACGATCTTGTCGCAGACGCCGAGATAGACGGTGGAATCGAACATGTTGTGCGACAGGCCGACGCCGGCAGCCATGGCGATCAGGTCGCGCGAGAAGAGCGAGAGCTCCATGCCCGGCTGCCCCTGGGTGACGCCATCGCACATGGCCGGCACACCGCCGGCAACCTGTGCGACGCCGCCCGCTTCGCGCGCCGCATCGCGGATGAGCGCCGGATAGGTCTCGAACGGCTGGTGCGCCGAGAGCATGTCATTATAGGAGGTGATGATGCCGAGATTGGCCACGCGGTCGCCCGCAAGCGCCACCTTCTCGGCGGGGGAACAGACGGCAAACCCGTGCGCTAGGTTGCCGCAGCCGAGCACGCTGCGGTGCGGGCCGCTCGACGCCGCCCGGCGGACGCGGTCGAGATAGGGTTCGCGGTGCGGTTTCGAGCGCTCGACGATGCGAGCGGTGATCGCGGCAATGCGGGAATCGGCGGACATGGCAAATCCTGTTCCGGAGCCTTGAAGCTCCTCATCTTCATCCAGTCATCGGTCCGGAGCGCGGCGAGCTTGGGAGAGCGCAGGTTGCGTCCCGGCATGTTCTCAGAAACACTTTCCCGTTCAGGCGGGAGCGCGCCACCGGCTGAACGTGTCTCCACTTTGATATTGGGCCAATTCAACCCAACAGCAGTCGATCTACGGCGCCCAATAAATCTGCACCGGCGATGCGGCACGGCGCAGCATCGCGCGGATCGGCATGTCCTTCTCGTCGCCGGCCTCTTCAGCCTTGGCGAGAACGGTCTTCTTGCCTTCGCCTTCGATGTGCAGCACCAGAAGCCGCGCATCCTGAAGGCTGGCGAAGGTCAGCGTCAGGCGGGTTTCGCCGGCACCTTCCGCCTCCATGGTGATCACGCCGCGCGGCGTCGCCGGATCGATGGCACGCGCGAGTTGCGATCCGCCCGGGAAGAACGACGCGGTGTGCCCGTCCGTTCCCATGCCGAGAATGGCGACGTCGAACGGCGCGCCGATTGCTGCCGTTTCCCGGCTTGCGATTTCAGCGGCCGCCTCGGCGGTCGGGGCCGCATGGTAGAGCGGCAGGAACTTGGCCGCGGCCGCCTTGTCCTGAAGCAGGTTGCTGGCAACCAGGCCATGGTTGGAGCGATCACTTTCCGGCGGCACGAAACGTTCGTCAACGAGCGTCACGGTTACCTTGTCCCAGGCGATGTCCTTTTTGGACAGCGCCTTGAAGAAAGCCTTGGGGGTCGAGCCGCCGGAGACTGCGATGCTCGCCGAACCGCGTGCTGCAATGCCGGCAGAAAGTGCGCTGCTTACGGCGTCAGCCAAGCCCTCTGCGAGTGCCGCACCGTTTTCAAATGTATGAAGCTCTGTCGTCATGGTCGCACCTATATCGCATCGTTCCAAGTGCGGCCGTCGCGCTCGATCAGCGCGATCGACTGGCTCGGACCCCAGGTGCCGGCGGTATAGCCCTGAACCTGCTGCCCGGTTTCCTCCCAGGCCTTCAGGATCGGGTCGACCCACTTCCATGCGGCCTCGACCTCGTCGCGGCGTACGAACAGCGTCTGGTTGTTGCGGACGACGTCGAAGAGCAGCCGCTCATAGGCGTCGGCATTGCGCACGGCAAATGCCTCGGCAAAGCTCATATCGAGCGAAACGTTACGCAGGCGCATGCCGCCCGGGCCAGGATCCTTGATCATCAGCGACTGCTTCACGCCTTCGTTCGGCTGCAGGCGAATGACCAGCTGGTTGGCGGAGATACGGCCGGCGTTGTTGTCGAAGATCGAGTGCGGAATCTGCTTGAAGGTGATGACGATTTCCGACATGCGGCCGGCAAGGCGCTTGCCTGTACGGATGTAGAAGGGCACGCCGGCCCAGCGCCAGTTGCTGACCTCGGCCTTGATCGCCACGAAGGTCTCGGTGTTCGAAACGCCGCCTTCGAGCTCTTCGAGATAGCCCTTGACCGGACCGCCGGCAGAGGCGCCGGCGCGGTACTGGCCGCGCACCGTCACCTGTTCGACGTTGGACGAGGTGATCGGCTTCAGCGCGCGCAGAACCTTGAGCTTTTCGTCGCGGACCGCTTCCGCGTCCATCGAGGTCGGCGCTTCCATGGCGACGAAGCAGACGAGCTGCAGAATGTGGTTCTGCACCATGTCGCGCAGCGCGCCGGCCTTGTCGTAATAGCCGGCGCGGTTTTCGAGGCCGACGGCTTCCGCCACGGTGATCTGCACGTGGTCGATATGGGCGGAGTTCCACAGCGGCTCGTAGAGCGCATTGGCGAAGCGCAGCGCCATCAGGTTCTGCACCGTCTCCTTGCCGAGATAGTGGTCGATACGGAAGATCTGCTCTTCGCGGAAGACCTTGCCGATCGTGTCGTTGAGCTCGGTCGCCGATGCGAGGTCGCGGCCGATCGGCTTTTCGACGACGATGCGGGTATTCTTGGTGATCAGCTTGTGATCGCGGATGCGTTCGGAAATGTCGCCGAAGATAGCCGGGCCGACAGCGAGATAGAAGGCGCGGATACGCTCCTTGCCCTCTTCGAGGATCTTCTTCAGTGCGTCCCAGCCCTGGTCCGACTTGGCGTCGACGGAAACATAGAACAGGCGCGCGGCGAACTTGGCGACTTCCTCTTCCTTGTACTCGTCCGCCTTCAGATGTTCCTTCAGCGCATCGACGGCGAATTTGCGATAGTCCTCATGGCTCAGTGCTGCGCGCGACGCCCCGATGATGCGGGTCGGCTCGGTGATCTGGCCTTCCAGTTGCCGGTGATAGAGCGCCGGCAACAGCTTGCGCTCCGCAAGATCGCCGGTGCCCCCGAACACCACATAGTCAAATGGTTCGACGGGAATGATCTGGCTGCTCATGGGATATCTCGATCTGTTCAGGTCACGGACACATATAATCTAATCGATTTAAATGCGCTAGGGTGCGGCGCAATAAAATGCCGCCGCGAGGGCTTCTCAGAACCTGTCACGTAATGCGTACCAGCTTAACGCGAGGAAGAGAAGGGCGGAGCGGAACCGCGTACCACCGGGAAAAGCCGGGATTTTCAGGGCTTTCAGCAGATCGAGCTCGGTATCCTTGCCGAGCGCCAGGTCGGCATAGAGCTTGCCGCAATAGTTGGAGAGCATCACGCCGTGGCCGGAATAGCCGCCGATCGAGGTGACGCCGGGCATCACTTCGCGACAGAAGGGCGTGCGCGGCATGGTGATGCCGACCGAGCCGCCCCAGGCATGGGTGATCTCGATATTGGCAAGTTCCGGATAGATCTCGCTGATCTGCCGGCGGATGTGGGTCGAGATATCGAGCGGATTGTCAGCGGTATAGGCCTCGCGGCCGCCGAAGAGCAGCCGCCCGTCCCGCGACTTGCGGAAATAGCGCACGACGAAGCGCGAATCATCGACCGATTCGCCGCCGGGAATGACCTTTGGGTGGTCGGAAAGCACCGTCGTTGCGCCGATGAAGGAGCGGATCGGCATGACGTGGCTGGCGCTCACCGGCTCGAGATTGCCGATATAGGCGTTGCAGGCGACGAGCGCGCGGTCGGCGGTGATCGTGCCGCGGTCGGTGGTGATGACGATCGTGCCGCTTTGGCGCTCGATCTTGGTTGCCTTCGTCTGCTCGAAGAGATTGGCACCGGCAAGGGCGGCCTGTTTCGCAAGGCCGACCAGCAGCTTCATCGGGTGGATATGGCCGGTGCCGGCATCGCGGATGCCGAAGTGGTAGTGGCTCGATCCGAGCCGGCTTGCGGTTTCCTCCCGATCCATGAAGGAGAGATGCGGATAGCCGAAGCGTGTTGCCATCGCTTCCGCATGGTCGCGATAGTCTTTTTCGAAGCTCTTCTTGTGGCCGACCGAGAGCTGGCCGGGCACGAACTCGATGTCGATTTCGTGGGCGCTTGCGAAGTCGAGCACATAGCGCTTGGCATTCTCCGCCATGTCGAAGAGCGCCTGTGCCCGCTCATGACCAAGGCTTGTCTCGGTCTCGTCCGCCCAGGCGCGCTGCCCGGTGCCGAACTGGCCGCCATTGCGGCCAGAGGCACCGTCGCCGAAGCGGCAGGCGTCGATCAAGGTGACGTCGACGCCCTGCCGCGCCAGGTTCCAGGCGGCCTGCAGCCCGGTATAGCCACCGCCGACGATCGCGACGTTGGCTTTCCGCGATCCGGGCATGGCGGGATACTCCGGTCGATCCGGAACGGTCGCCTCATACCAGGAGTAACCGGGCGAGATCGGGCTTTGCCAGGGCATGGAGAACCTCTGAGGTCAGACGTTGAGAAGCAGGAATTCGCGTTCCCAGGGACTGATGACCTGCATGAAGGTTTCGAACTCGCCACGTTTGACGCCGGCATAGATGGCGATGAACTCAGGGCTCAGCACCTCCGCAAGCGATGGTGCCGATTCGAGCAGAGCGACAGCTTCGAGCAGGCCGCGCGGCAGGTCGATCTCGCCCTCGTTGGCCGTGTCCTCGGTCGGTGCCGTCGGCTCCCGCTGTTCGACGATGCCGAGATAGCCGCAGGCAAGCGAGGCCGCGAGCGCCAGGTAGGGGTTGGCATCCGAGCTCGGCAGCCGGTTCTCGATGCGCCGGGCGACCGGTTCCGACACCGGGATGCGGAAGGCGGTCGTGCGGTTGTCGTAGCCCCAGGCGGTATTAACCGGCGCCGACATGTCGGGCGTCAGCCGGCGGAAGGAGTTCACATAGGGCGCCATCATGACCAGCGTGCGCGGCACGTAGTGCTGCATGCCGCCGATGAAGTGGAAGAATTCCTTCGATGCCGATCCATCCGGGTTCGAAAACAGGTTCCGGCCGGTGTTGATTTCGACCACCGACTGGTGGATGTGCATCGCCGAACCCGGCTGGCCCTGCATCGGCTTGGCCATAAAGGTGGCATAGATGCCGTGTTTCAGCGCCGCCTCGCGGATCGTGCGCTTGAACAGGAAGACCTGGTCGGCCAGCTCGATCGGGTCGCCGTGGCGAAGGTTGATCTCGAGCTGCGCCGGTCCCTCTTCATGGATCAGCGTGTCGATCTCGAGACCCTGCTTCTCGGAGAAGTGGTAGATGTCGTCGATCAGCTCGTCGAACTCGTTGATGCCGGCAATCGAATAGCCCTGACCGCCAAGGATCGAGCGACCGGAGCGACCTTTCGGTGGATGCAGGGGATAGTCAGGGTCGTCATTGGTGGCGACGAGGTAGAATTCGATTTCCGGTGCGACGACCGGTTTCCAGCCCTTCTTCTTGTAAAGGTCGACCACGCGCTTCAGGACGTTGCGCGGCGTGTAGCTGATCTGCTCACCCTGCGAACCGACGATGTCGCAGATCACCTGCGCCGTCGGGTCGGTCTCCCAGGGCACGACCGAAAGGGTGGAGAGATCAGGCACGAGCTTGATATCGCTGTCGCGCGAATCGTAGCGGAACTGCCCGGTTTCGTCAGGATATTCGCCCGAGATCGTGTGCCGGTAGACGGCCGAGGGGAGCGCCAGCGAGGTGTTGGACGTGAATTTCGAGGTCGGCATCATCTTGCCGCGAGGCACGCCGGCAAGGTCGGGCGTGATGCATTCGACGTCTTCGATACCGCGGATCTTGAGCCAGTCCGTGGCTTCCTTCCAGGTCTTCACACCGCGGAGGGAGTGCAAGGCGGGGGGTATTTTCGAAGTTTTGCTGATTTTCGTTGTTTGTTGGGCAGCACTTCTCTTGGAGGGCATAAATCACCGGTTTTGGCTTCGGATGACGCATCATAACCACAGATTGGCAATTGGCTAGATGGGCTTGGTCATTGACTTTCTTCTTTGCCACCGGGAAGGAAAGACAAAAGAGCTGGGGTGTTTCGTGGCTGAGAAGAAGGATGTGGTCATCATCGGCGCCGGTGCTGCGGGCATGATGTGCGCCATCGAAGCGGGCAAGCGCGGCCGCCGCGCGGCTGTGCTCGACCATGCCAAGGCACCCGGCGAGAAGATCCGCATCTCCGGCGGTGGTCGCTGCAACTTCACCAATATCCATGCGGGGCCGAAGAATTTCCTTTCGGCCAACCCGCATTTCTGCAAGTCGGCACTGGCGCGTTATACGCCGCGCGATTTCCTGGCCTTGGTCGAAAAGCACGGCATCGCCTGGCACGAAAAGACCCTCGGCCAGCTCTTCTGCGACCACTCGGCCAAGGACATCATCAGGATGCTGCTCGCGGAAATGCGTGATGTGCACGCCGAGTTGCGGCTGGAGACAACGATCGAAAGCGTCGAACGCCACGGGGCGGGCTTCCGCGTCATGACGGATGAGGGGCCTATCGATGCCCAATCGCTCGTCATAGCCAGCGGCGGCAAGTCGATTCCGAAGATGGGTGCGACCGGGCTCGCCTACCGGATCGCCGAGCAGTTCGGCCTTGGCATCGTCGAAACGCGGCCGGGCCTCGTGCCGCTGACCCTCGATCCGGCGCAACTCGAAACGATCGGCGAACTGGCGGGCGTCGCAGCCGACGCCGAAGCCCGGTTCGGCAAGACGGCTTTTCGCGAGGCGGTGCTGATCACCCATCGTGGCCTGAGCGGCCCGGCGATCCTGCAGATCTCTTCCTATTGGCGCGAGGGACAGGAGATCGAGTTGCGGCTGATGCCCGATATCGACATCTCCGCGATCCTCAAGGAGATCCGCCGTACCCACGGTAAGCAGGCGGTGCAGACGGCGCTTGGCGATATCCTGCCGCGCCGGCTCGCACAGTTTTTCGCCGACGGCGCGAAGCTGACCGGCCGTCAGCTTGCCGACCTCTCGGACAAGACGATCAACCAGCTTTCGTCTTCGATCCAGGCCTGGACGATCAAGCCCGCCGGATCGGAAGGCTATCGCACGGCCGAGGTCACGCTCGGCGGCGTCGATACCAAAGGGCTCGATTCCAAGACGATGCAGGCGAAGGCGGTACCGGGGCTCTACTTCATCGGCGAATGCGTCGATGTGACCGGCTGGCTCGGCGGCTACAATTTCCAATGGGCCTGGGCATCGGGCTTTGCTGCCGGGCAGGACGCCTGATCTCCCCGCTTTTGGTGGGTCGTGCTTCAGCGATTGTTAACGGCTCTGATCGAACCTTTATTCTCGTCGGCACAGCCGGCGGTTGGTGTGATCGGATTGTCGCGTAAACGGAAATAACACTGTTTCCTATTTTTTGACTTTCCTCCGCCACGGCATGGCTGCAATATATGTGTGACTGGCAAGCCGGTTCATCCGGGCCGATGGTTGCCGGTGAATGTGACAAGGACAGGATGCCATGAACCAACCACGCCGCCGTCCCCGCGCCATCGCGGTCGCCCGCACCGATGAAAGCCGTCAGCAGAAGGCCGCGATCACGCGCCTCGCCCTCATCGCTTTCTTCGCCGTAGCCGCGCTTGCAGCCCTTCCGGCCCTTTGGTTCTGATCTCAGGCAACCGGCCCTAGACGGCCGGTTCCTCGGGCGCCGTTGAAGCGCCCCGCGCACCTTCGGATTTTCTGCCGCAGGTGAAACGCGCTTATATAAATTTTAATCGTTCAAATTGGATAGTGCGACGATGTGAGTTCGTCAGGTCCACGTTGCCTAGGAGTGGTGACGCGGATCCGCAATGATTGCCGACGGACTTGCGGCGTGCGCCGTATGATTTTCCGAAAAACATCAGCCTGTTTGCGCATCGGGTGGCTCTCGATCGCTCGCACCTTCACGCCCTGTCGTTGAAGGCGGAGACGTCTCGAGCTGCCGGGGGAGGCGAATGCGAGCTGCGAGCCAAGGTGTTTTCAATGTTCATTGATAGAATTCTTGCCCGTTTCAAGATCCAGACGAAGGTGCTCTTTTTCATCCTGCCCTTCGTCGTCAGCATCTGTGCCGTCGGTATCACCGGTCTCTATGCATCCGGCCTGCTTCAGGGCCGCATGGAGATTTCCAACAGCGTGCTGCAGACATTGAGCGGCTTCAAGGATGTCTATGCGGGCATGAACGCCTTCCTGCATTCGACGACCGAGGAAACCAGGCAAGCCGTCCAGTCGAAGATTTCGGCTCAGAAGGACGTGCTTGCGGCGACGGCCGCGCAGGTCGCCGGCCAGAGCGGTCAGGACGAGTTGACGGCCGCAATCGCCGCGACAAACGACATCGAGGCACGCATTGATGGCCTCTGGAAGCTGCATGTCGGCGAGCAGGAGCTGCGCGCAGCGATGGCGGCAAACCTCGACGCGCTGCTGATCGAGCGCTCCAAGATCAACGAGGAATCGAACCGGCTGCAATACGCCGTGCGGAAGAACGAAAACGCTGCCAAGACCATGTTGCGCGAAGCCGAAAAGCTGATGCGCGCCAGCCGCTTCTTCAACGAATTCGGCACCGAGGTCAGCAAGGCGATCACCGTCGACGACAAGCTCAAGGCCGTCAAGGAACGCTTCCCGATGATCGGCCGCACCGAGCGCGACATCTTCCGTCTGCTGCCGAAGGACGAGAAATCGCTTGCCGAAACGATCACGTCGGCTTCGAGCGAGATCGGTTCGCTGCTGAAGGCGCCGGCCGGCCCGGAGACGCTTGCCGGCATCTCCAAATATGTCGACCGTTTCCGCACTGCGAGCTTCCGCCTGGAGGCGGCATCGGTCGGCAAGATGCGTGACGCGACGCGGATCTTCGCCGAACTCGACGAGCAGATCGTCACGACGGAATCGGTACTGACCGCAACCCGCCGGCTCGCCGCGTCGATCACGGACATTCAGATTTCCGCTGCGACTTTCATGGGGCAGACGAACGAAGAGAGCCGCCAGAAGCTGCTCGACAAGTCGCTTGCCGTTCAACAGAACATGGCGACGCTGCGTGGTGTTGCCAGTGACGGCGCTTCCTTCGACAAGATCGCCGATACGCTGATGCCGATCCTGACGGCGATGAAGAAGGATGCCGCAGCGCTCGTCGAAATCACCGTCAAGCGGACCGCCGACTTCGACGCTGCCGGCCAATCGATCGACCAGATCTGGGGCGATCTCACCGGCTTTGCCGAGCAGCAGAAGGTGGCCGCCGGAACAGAACGCCAGGAAGCAAACCAGATCTCGGTGGCCGCAACCGTCGGCGGCGTCGTCATCGCGCTGCTTGCCGGCATTGCTTTGACGCTGACGCTGAAGAAGCCGATCGGTCAGATCACCGCTGCCATGCGGCGCCTCGCCGATGGCCGCCTCGACACGGCGATCGACGGCGACGCCCGTCGTGACGAAATCGGCGACATGGCGCGCGCGCTCGGCGTCTTCAAGGAGAACGCGCTTTCCAAGGTGCGCATCGAGGCCGAGAGCGAAGAGCAGCGTACTCGCGCCGAGATGGAGCGCAGCCGCAACGATCGGGAAAAGCGGGAGCTCGATCGTCAGATCGATCTGGCCGTCAGCGAGCTTGCAGCCGGTCTCGGCCGTCTCGCGCAGGGCGACCTCTCGCGCCAGATCGAGGTTCCGTTCCACGGTCGTCTCGAACAGTTGCGCGAGGACTTCAACGGCTCGCTGATCCGGCTGCAGGACACGCTCTCCCAGATCCGTGCCAATGCGCAGGCGATCCAGGAAAGCGGTTCAAGCATGCATCATGCCGCCGACTCGCTGTCGAAGCGAACGGAAGCCCAGGCGGCATCGCTTGAAGAAACCGCCGCTGCGGTCGACCAGATCACCGTGACCGTTCGCTCTTCGGCCGAGCGTGCCGGCGAAGCCAACCATGCCGTGATCCAGACGAAGCGCAGCGCCGACAGCTCAGCGACCGTCGTCACCAACGCGATCGCCGCCATGGGACGCATCGAGGAGGCCTCGCGCCAGATCGAGCAGATCATCGAGGTGATCGACGACATCGCCTTCCAGACGAACCTGTTGGCGCTGAACGCCGGCATCGAGGCGGCGCGTGCGGGTGAAGCAGGCAAGGGCTTTGCCGTTGTCGCCCAGGAAGTGCGTGAACTGGCGCAGCGTTCGGCAGAGGCCGCGCGCGAGATCAAGGGGCTCATCAACAAGTCGACGAACGAGGTCAATGCCGGTTCGCACCTGGTCAAGGAAACGGGCGAAGTGCTGGCATCGATCAGCGCGCAGATCGTCACCGTCAGCCAGCATGTGGAGATGATCGCGACCGCTAGCCGCGATCAGGCCGTTGCGCTCAACGAGGTCAACGGCTCGGTCAACCAGATGGACCAGATGACACAGCAGAACGCTTCCATGGTCGAGGAAGCCACGGCGACGAGCCGGTCGCTCGCGCACCAGGCCGACACGTTGATGATGCTTGTCGAGCAGTTCCGGCTGGAGCCGCAGGCAGACGACTACAATTACCGGGCCGCCTGAGGCGGCCGGCAATCGAATTCGCTGACGGCGGACGTTCCGCCTTCAGGCGAAGGCACGGCAAACCGGTATCGCCGTGCGACATAACAAGGGCAGGGGCTAACATTGCACCGCGTGGCCGCAGGGCTCCGCGGTGCTCTTTTCTTCAGCGTCAAGGCGCCTCATGCGCCGCTGGGCAATCCTGACGGACAGGGCGTTAAAGAGGCGCCGAAGATATCCCGGCGGCTTCGGATCGAAGTCTTCGTCCCAACGCCGGTTCTTCAAGGCCATGTCGGCGATATAGACCATTGCCATCATTTCCATGGTGATGCTCCTCACTTGGTGGGCATCACGTCTTTTATGCATCCAAAGCAGTTTTACATACACCGGATATCGCGCTATATTTTTCAGTAATGAAAAACCTGGATTGGGATATCTACCGCTGTTTCATGAGCGTGGCGCGCACCGGGGGCCTGACCGGCGCGGCACAGGCGCTCGGTTCGAGCCCGGCCACGGTCGGGCGGCGGATGCTGGAGCTCGAGGAGCGGACGGGCCGCGCCTTATTCCTGCGCAGCCAGACCGGCTATCAGCTCACTGGCGACGGTGAGCTTCTTTTCGAGCAGCTTCAGGAGATGGAGACGGCGGCGCGCCTGGTCGAAAGCTGGCGGCGCGAGGGTGAAGGCGCGACAGTCCGCATCACCGTCGGCACCTGGAATGCCTGGCTTCTTGCCGAGAATTTCCCGGCACTTTGCAGCGAGAGGGATGGTTTCAGCCTGGCGATAACGGTTGGCGAGACACGCGCAAGCCTCGCCTATCGTGAGACCGATATCGGCATCCGTGCTTTCGAGCCCGAGGAAAGCTATCTGGCGGCGAGCCTGATCGGTGACGTCGCCTACGCCGCCTATCGCCAGAAGAACGCAGCGTCAGCTGCCAACAGTCGGTGGGTGGCCGTGGGCGAAGAGGAGGCGATCTCGGCCTATCTTCGCTGGCCTCACCAGCAGGCAGAGGGCAGGATCGTCGCGACGATCACACGGCCGCGTTCGCTCCTGGATCTCGCCCGTGCCGGCGCCGGGTGCGCCGTGCTTCCCTGTTTCGTCGGCGATCTCGATCCGATGCTGGAGCGGGCGGGTGACGAAATCCCGGCGCTCAGGCATCGGCAATGGATCGTGATGAACAACGAGGATCGGCACCGAAAGGAAATCCGCACGGTGGTCGATCGCATGACGAAGCTGTTGCGTAGCCATGCTGACGTCTTTGCCGGAAAACGGCCGCGTCGCGGCTGAGCATGCGCGCGACCGGCCCGCATCCAGAACGACGGGTCGTGGGTTCTGGCGCCTTCGGTCAGCGCATCAGGAGCTTGACCAGGGCGGCCTGAGAATTGACCCGGGTCTTGGAATAGATGCTTTTAAGCTGCGTACGGGTCGTCTCGTAGCTGACGCCGTTGGCATGCGACATTTCCTTCAGCGTCAGGCCGGCAACGACGCCTGACGCGATGCGGATTTCGGCCGGCGTGAGGCCGTAGCTGTCTTTCAGGTGGGTGAGGCGTTGGTCAAAAACCAGCGAGGACGCCGGCTCGACCAGCACCGCGACGGTGGGGCCATCGAGGAGTTCGGTGAAGATACTGGCGCTTCGCCGGACGAGCGTGATCCGAAAGGCGCCATTCTCCGCGGTCCTGACGATGCGAACCTGCGGCTGTGCGGGAGTGCCGACCGGTGAGGCCAGAAGCTCCAGTGCCGCGTTGGCTTCCGGTTCGTCCATGAACAAGCGTCCGCCGATCGTGACGCGAAACGGAGAACCCTTCGCCGCCATGCGTTCGGCGTTGACGTTCATCGAGCGGATGCGAAGATTGTCGCCGACATAAATGACGCCGACGCCGATCGTATCGAGAAGCGTCTGGCCCTCATGCTGCTCGGCCATCATCAGGTCCCGTCGGCGCAGGAAATCGAAGGCGCGTTTCAGATGAGGGGCAAGAAGGGTATATTGATCGGCCGCCTGCCGGTTGAGTTCCTCGTCCGTGGACGATGTACAGGTCGATACGAGCAATGTGCGCGTCGCGCTGCGCACGATGGTGACGCCCACCGTGGTCTCGCAGCCGGTCTGGCCCTTCAGCCAGTCATTGTAGAATTCCGATTTCAGCAAATCCGCGCGCGAGACGATATGCTCGCCGGCGAGACCGCGGCCGACGGGCACGAGGACCGACTTCGGTATCCAGGGATTGATCGCCGCGAAGTGGCTGTTGAACTGGTCGATGGCTTCCGGCGTAAAGCCGGAGACATAGGGCACGCATGACGCCGGCGATGTGAGATCGTGGTAATGGAGCGCCGAGCGCCCGCCGGGCATCGTCGTGGTCAGTCGATCAAGAAAGTCCTGCCAGCTGCAGTCACCAAATGCGGCGCCGTAGATAAACTCCGTCAGTTCGGCCGTATCGGCAGCTCTCGTCGATCGATGCATGCGCACCTCTGCCTAAGGTAGGTTTGGCTAATATAGGCAGGAGCGGGAGGTTCGATCAACCTGAAATAGTGGGTTGCCGGTGATCGTTGCATCGTGAACGATCACCGCGAGCACGGAAAGGCCGGCATCGCTGCCGGCCTTTCTGATCTTGTGCGCCGAGATCTCGCGCTGCAGTTTCAATGATATTCAACGATAAATTGTGCTTCGGACGAAAGATGCAGCGAGCGGACGAAGCGAGACGGATGAAAGCAAGGCCATCCCAAGCGTCACAGCAACGAGTGTCATGGCCTGCCCTGGGTCACGATGACCGGGATCAGGAGGTCGCCCCAGTTGCCTTCACCGCCGTGGTGGCGGGCCGAGCGAACGAGCTCGACCGAAACGCCGGCATCGACGGCTTTCATGACGGACTGGTTGAGGCGGTGCAGGTCGTTGGCGACCATACGGATCGCTGCCTGCTGGTCCGGGGTCATCGCCGAAGACTGTTCCTCGGCCCGTTCCTTGACGCGTGTCTGGACTGTCATTGGACTTCTCCTTGAGGTTCGAGGCTAGAGTGGGATGCGGAAGAGTGTCTGCGGTTTCCGTCCGTGTCCCGCTCTGATTTATGAGGATCGGCAGGAGCGCAGCGGGCAGGGATTGCCGCGCTCCCGCCGGGCTTTCACTCTGCGGCCGGGCGGAACTGGTCGTGCTCGGTCGATTCCTTCATAGCGGTCGTTGAGGATTGGCCACCGGTAATCGCCATCGAAACGGCGTCGAAATAGCCGGTGCCCACTTCGCGCTGGTGTTTGGTTGCGGTGTAGCCGTTGACCTCGGCTGCGAATTCCGCTTCCTGCAGTTCCGAATAGGCGGCCATCTGTCTCGCCTTGTAGCCGCGCGCCAGTTCGAACATGCCGAAGTTCAGCTGGTGGAAGCCGGCAAGCGTGATGAACTGGAACTTGTAGCCCATCGCGCCCAGCTCGCGCTGGAACTTGGCGATCGTCGCGTCGTCGAGGTTCTTCTTCCAGTTGAACGACGGCGAGCAGTTGTAGGCGAGCAGCTTGCCCGGATGCGCCTTGTGTACGCCTTCGGCGAACTTGCGGGCCTGCTCCAGATCTGGCTTGGAGGTCTCGCACCAGATGAGGTCGCAATGCGGTGCATAGGCGATGGCCCGGGCGATGCAGGGCTCCAGCCCGTTCTTCACCTGGTAGAAGCCTTCGACCGTGCGCCCGGCGTCATAGTCGACGAAAGGACGGTCGCGCTCGTCAATATCGGAAGTGAGCAGCTTTGCCGCTTCCGCATCCGTACGGGCGATGACCAGCGTCGCCGTGCCCATGACGTCGGCGGCAAGCCTTGCTGCGTTCAGGTTGCGGATATGGGCGGCCGTCGGGATCAGAACCTTGCCGCCGAGGTGGCCGCACTTCTTTTCAGACGCGAGCTGGTCTTCGTAGTGCACGCCGGCAGCACCTGCCTCGATGAACGCCTTCATGATCTCGAAGGCATTGAGCGGGCCGCCGAAGCCGGCTTCGGCATCGGCGACGATCGGCGCGAACCAGGTGTCGACCGAAAGGCCCTTGCCTTCCGACGTTTCGATCTGGTCGGCGCGCTGCAGCGTGCGGTTGATGCGCTTTGCGAGCTCGGGCGCCGCATTGGCCGGATAGAGCGACTGGTCCGGATACATTGCCGAAGCGGTGTTGGCGTCGGCAGCAACCTGCCAGCCGGAGAGATAGATCGCCTTCAGGCCGGCGCGGACCATCTGCATGGCCTGGTTGCCGGAGAGCGCTCCAAGCGCGTTGACGAAGTCATCCTCGTGAATGAGTTTCCACAAGCGGTTCGCGCCCATTTCGGCCAGCGAATAGCGGATTTCGACCGACCCGCGCAGCCGCTTTACGGTCTCGGCGGTATAGGGGCGTTCGACGCCATCGAAGCGGCCTTGCGGTGCGCTCGGAACCAGCTTGTAAAAATCAGTCATTACATCCTCCTGTCAAAATCGGACATCCATTCGACTTTCGTCGCACGGCGCTTTGTGTTTCGAGTTCATGTGACAGCTTTTACATTGCGCTGCGATATTCGGCTATTGGAAACAATGAAATGGCGCGCTCAAAAGGGTTATCTTGTCTTGCCTTTGACAGAAGCGCGAAGTAAATTTGTAAAAAATGTAAATCGTCGCGTTCGTTGCAGATTGTAAAGGTAGTTACAAATGGCCGAGAACAAGATCTTCGCCGGTCCGCGGGTCAGGCGTATTCGCAACGGTCTCTCGCTGACGCAGACGGCCATGGCCGAGGCCCTCGGCATCTCGCCGTCCTACCTCAATCTGATCGAGCGCAATCAGCGGCCGTTGACTGTTCAGCTGCTTTTGAAACTCGCGTCGGTCTACAAGGTCGATCTCGACGAACTGCAGGGAGAAACCGGTGGCAGCCTCACGCAATTGCGCGAGGTTTTTGCCGATCCGCTGTTGTCAGCCGAACTGCCCGGAGAGCAGGAGCTGATCGAGGTGGCGGAAGCCGCCCCCAATGCCGCCGGCGGTGTCGTCAAGCTCTATCGCGCCTATCGCGAGCAGGCGGCGCGCCTGAAGGACCTCGCCGACCTGCTGGCGGGGCAGGGGCATATGGAGGCGCTTTCGGGCACGCGGCTGCCGATGGACGAGGTGCGCGAAACCTTCGAGGCGCGGCCCAATCATTTTGCTGCAATCGAGGCAGCGGCGGAAGCCTTTCATGAGGCGCTGTCGCCAGGCGATGATCTCGTGGGTGCTCTCAGGAACTGGCTGAAGAAGGAGCATGGCCTGGTGGTGCGCAGCCTGCCGGTGCATGCCATGCCCAATCTGCGCCGCCGTTTCGACCGGCATTCCATGCGCCTCTTCATCTCCGAGCGGCTATCGCCCTATGACCAGCTCCGCGAGATCGCCATGGAGGCCGTATCGATCGCCTGCCATGAGGCGATCATAGCCGAACTCGAGCCTTTGCGTTTCTCGACGGCGGAGGCGCGCCGCATCGCCCGTTTCGAGCTTGCGCGCTATGGCGCGCATGCGCTGATGATGCCCTATGCCGCCTTCCTCGCCGCCGCGCAGCGCGCGAAGTATGATGTCGACGTGCTGCGTGCGCGCTTTCAGGTCTCCTTCGAGCAGGCCGCCAATCGGCTGACCATGCTGCAGCGGCCGGGCGCACAAGGCGTGCCCTTCTTTCTGATGGAGATCGACAATGCCGGCCACCGCTTGCGGCGGGCCGGCGCTTCAGGCTTCCCGCAGGCGAAATTCGGCGGCGGCTGTCCGAAGCTCAATATCCACGCCGCCTTCTCGGTGCCGGGGCAGGTTCTGGTCGATCGTGTCGAAATGCCCGATGGCGCTGCGTTTCTGACGGTGGCGCGCACGCTGGATGGCCCGCAGGCGGCGTTTCAGGAGCGGGTTCGGCGCACGGCCTTGCTCCTCGGTTGCGAAGCGTCCTTCGCTGATGAGGTGGTCTACGGTTCGGCGATGCCGCCGGCGGTCGCGATTGGTGCCGCCTGCCGGCTCTGTGAACGGCAGGGCTGTCTGGCACGCGCCGAGCCGCCGGTCACGCGGCCGCTGGGGCTCGATGAGATGGCGACCGGGCTCAGCGTTTTCGATTTTCAATAGCTGACGGGATGCTGGTTCGGCAGCAGCGGTGCATCCGGCGCGAAGCATTCCGCCGGAAGGCCCGTCGTATAGCCGCGGGTGATATGCGCCTTGTCCGCATAGGCCTTGTTGCGCATCAGGATCGCGTGCAACTCCGGCAGGTTGTAGAACGGCACGCCCGGATAGAGGTGGTGCTCGAGGTGATAGTTGATGTTGTGGGGGGCGAAGAACAGCTTCTCCCAGGCATGCGGATAGACCGTGCGTGAACTCGTGAGTTCGTCGCTATAGTCCATGCTGCCAAAGTGCTCGGCGACGCTGCGTATATAAAGGAACAGGCAGAAGAAAGTGAGGAACGGCACCACCCAGTAGAGCGCCACTTCCCGCCAGATGCCGAGCAGCGTGAAGATCGCCGCGGCGGCCACATAGAAGCCGATGCGCAGCAGCTTGTATTGAAGCGTCGAGCGGTCGTTCTTTCCCATGCGTTTGGCCATGTGCAGCATGTCGCGCAGCGAATTGACCGCAACGAGGTAGCCAAGCAACTGTGTTATGCCGCGAGCAAGCTTCTGCGGGAAGGTGAATTGCGGCATGCCGAGCTTCGCCGTCCAGTCCGGATCCTCGTCGGTATTGGCATGCTGGTGGTGCGCGAGATGGTTCTGGCGATAGCCGTCGACGGTGGCAAGCACCGGCCAGGCGAGCAACAGGTCGCTCATCCAGTCGCTGAGTTTTCTGTTGCGGACGATGCGGTAATGCGCGGCCTCGTGGATCATGCAGCCGTGTGCATGCATGCGTCCGGCGATCAGCACAACGGCGAGCAGATAGACCAGCGGATTGCTGGCATATTCGCTGACGGCGATCGCCGCTGCGATCATCACCCAATCGAAAGCGATTGCGCCCAGCGCCTTGTGCGGCTCGAGCACGGAAAGGCGTTTCAGTTCCTTCGGGTCGATCCTGCGGCTTCGTCCGCCTGTGGCCTTCTCGCCAACGATCTTCTCGCCCATCGCAATACCCAAGCCTTGATGCACAACCGGCCGGAAAATCGCACGGCGATCATGGTTAATCAATTGTAAACGTCGGTCCGTACATGTCGAGCATCGACATGGTTAACTGCGGCGAGCGGTGACGCCCGGTTTAAGCAGCCGCCCGGCGGCTTGCCATAAGTGCCCGATTTTCCTTGGCTTGTGAAAAACTTCGACCGATGCGGCGGCGCCTTTTATTGGCACGAAAGCGCTTGAGGTTATCGAGAAACATGCCTAACCTCCGGCCTGAGCGAAGCGGATTGGACGGTGTCCCGGCATGCCGGGCCCGATACGAAAAATCAAAAGGGGAGTTGTATGTCCAAGCTCATCGTCACAACCCTGGCGGCAGCCGTACTGGCCGGTTCGACCATGCTGGCCTCGGCGCAGGAGCGCGTGGTCAACGTCTACAACTGGTCGGATTACATCGACAGCAGCATTCTGGAAGACTTCACCAAGGAGACCGGTATCAAGGTCGTCTATGACGTCTTCGATTCCAACGAGATCCTGGAGACGAAGCTGCTCGCGGGCGGTTCGGGTTACGACGTGGTCGTGCCGACGGCAACCTTCCTGCAGCGGCAGATCGCCGCCGGCGTGTTCCAGAAGCTCGACAAGTCGAAGCTGCCGAACCTTTCCAATATGTGGGACGTGATCATGGAGCGTACGGCGAAGTACGATCCGGGCAACGAATACGCCGTCGACTACATGTGGGGCACCACCGGCATCGGCTACAATGTCGACAAGATGAAAGCGATCCTGGGCACGGACGAGAAGCCCAACTGGGACGTGATCTTCAAGCCGGAACTGGCGGCGAAGTTCAAGGATTGCGGCATCCACATCCTCGATTCCCCGACCGACGTCATGCCGTCGGCGCTTGCCTATCTCGGCCTCAATCCGGATAGCCACGATGCTGCCGATCTGGAAAAGGCGGCCGAACTCCTGGCAAGCATCCGTCCCAACGTGCGCAAGTTCCATTCGTCGGAATACATCAACGCGCTCGCCAACGGCGACATCTGCCTTGCGGTCGGTTTCTCCGGCGACGTCTTCCAGGCCCGCGACCGTGCGGCCGAAGCGAAGGCCGGCGTGACCGTCGACTATGCGATCCCGTCGCAGGGCGCGCAGATGTGGTTCGACATGTTGGCGATCCCTGCCGATGCACAGCACGTTGAGGAAGCCCATGCCTTCCTCAACTACATGATGAAGCCGGAAGTCGTCGCCAAGGCATCGAACTACGTCTTCTACGCCAACGGCAACAAGGCCTCGCAGCAGTTCCTCGACAAGGCCGTTCTGGAAGATACCGCCATCTATCCGTCGGAAGAGGTGATGCAGAAACTGTTCACGGTGACGCCCTTCGAGGCGAAGGAACAGAGGGTATTGACCCGACTCTGGACAAAGGTCGTAACCGGCCAGTAAGAGCGGAAAACGAATTGCCCGGACCTCAAAATCCGGGCAATTTTCTTAATGGGCGCCGGGGAAAACAAGAGCGCCCAATCGGCTGTATCATTCGGGGATAGATGATGAAGTCTCTCGGCAGTATTCGGCGGTCCTTTGCCCCCTGGGCGGATCCCGCTTCCAAGCCATTCATTTCCGTCAAGAACGTGACAAAGCGGTTCGGCGATTTCACCGCCGTCGACGACCTTTCGCTTGATATCTACACACGCGAGTTCTTTGCGCTCCTCGGCGCGTCGGGCTGCGGGAAGTCGACGCTCCTGCGCATGCTTGCCGGCTTCGAGCAGCCGACGTCGGGTGAGATCATTCTCGACGGGCAGAGCCTCGCCGGCATCCCGCCCTACCGGCGGCCGGTCAACATGATGTTCCAGTCCTACGCGCTCTTTCCGCACATGACGGTCGAGAACAACATCGCCTTCGGCCTCAAGCAGGACGGCATGCCGAAAGCGGATATCGCTGCGCGCGTCGCGCAGATGCTGAAGCTGGTGAAGCTCGAAAAGTTTTCCCAGCGCAAGCCGCACCAGCTTTCCGGCGGCCAGCGTCAGCGCGTCGCGCTCGCCCGTTCGCTTGCCAAGCGGCCGAAGGTGCTGCTCCTCGACGAGCCGCTCGGCGCGCTCGACAAGAAGCTGCGTGAGGAAACCCAGTTCGAACTGATGGACCTGCAGCAGGAACTCGGCCTCACCTTCGTCGTGGTGACCCACGACCAGGAAGAGGCGATGACCATGGCCGACCGCATCGCGGTCATGAGCCACGGCAAGGTCATCCAAGTCGCGACCCCGGCCGAGATCTACGAGGCGCCGAATTCCCGTTTCGTCGCGGACTTCATCGGCGACGTCAACATTTTCGAGGGAGCGGTCGGCGGGGCTGACGGCGGTTATGTGCGCCTTGAAGGCACCAACGGCTTCCCGATCCGCATGGCGTCGCCCGAAAGACCGGCTACAGGCGGCAAGTCCGCCGTCGCCGTCCGCCCGGAAAAGATCCGTGTCAGCCGCCAGCCCCCGGCACACGCGCCCGTCAACGCCGTCCAGGGGGAGATCTGGGATATCGGCTATCTCGGCGACATGACCGTCTTCCACGTGCGCCTGAAGGACGGACGCGTGATCAAGGCGTCGTCGCTGAATGCGGTGCGCGCGGTTGAGGATCCGCTCGGTTACGACCAGGAGGTCTGGATTTCTTTCGGCGAAGACGCCGGCGTCGTTCTGAAGGATTGAGACATGACACGCGTCGCATCCGCTCTCTTCAGCCGCCTCGTCATCATCATCCCCTATGCCTGGCTGCTGTTTTTCTTCCTTATCCCCTTCTTCATCGTCTTCCGCATTTCGCTGTCGCAGACGGCAGTGGCGATGCCGCCCTATACGCCGGTCTTCGATCTCTTTGGCGGCCTGTCCGGAATCCTTGAAAAGGCGCGGGAGTTCTCGCTCGACAATTATGTCTGGCTGACGGAAGACGTCCTCTACTTCAACGCCTATGTATCGAGCGTCATCATCGCGGCGGTTTCGACTGTCCTGACGCTGCTGATCGCCTATCCGGTCGCCTACGGCATGGCGAAGGCACCGAAGACCATTCGGCCGACGCTCTTGATGCTGGTGATCCTGCCGTTCTGGACGAGCTTCCTGATCCGCGTCTACGCCTGGATCGCGATCCTGAAGCCCGAGGGTCTGCTCAATCAGTTCCTGATGAGCATCAACGTCATCGACCAGCCGTTGATCATCCTCAACACCAACTGGGCGATCTATATCGGCATCGTCTATTCCTATCTGCCCTTCATGGTGCTGCCGATCTATTCGTCGCTCGAGAAGATGGATCACACGCTGACCGAAGCGGCACTCGACCTCGGCTGCACGCCGTTTTCAGCCTTCTGGCGCGTGACCTTCCCGCTCTCCTTGGCGGGTGTCGTCGCCGGCTGCCTGCTCGTCTTCATTCCGGCGGTCGGCGAGTTCGTCATTCCCGACCTACTCGGCGGCTCGGAAACGCTGATGATCGGCAAGACGCTCTGGAACGAGTTCAACGCCAACCGCGACTGGCCGGTATCCTCGGCAGTGGCGACGATCCTGCTTCTGATCCTGGTGCTGCCGATCGTCTATTTCCAGAACGCGCAGGCCAAAGCCGACAGCGAGGGGAGGTAGGAGATGGGTACCTGGTCTCGCTTCAACATCGCCTCGATCGTGCTCGGCTTCGGGTTCCTCTACCTGCCGATCGTGCTTCTGGTGATCTTCTCGTTCAACGAGTCGAAGCTCGTCACGGTCTGGGCGGGCTTTTCGACCAAATGGTACACGCAGCTCTGGCACAATCAGGCGCTGCTCGATGCCGCCTGGGTGACGATCCGCGTCGCACTGATCTCGGCGACCTGTGCAACGGTGCTCGGGACGCTGGCGGCGCTGGCGCTCGTCCGCTTCACGCGCTTCCGTGGTCGCATGCTGTTTTCCGGCATGGTCTACGCGCCGCTCGTCATGCCCGAGGTGATCACCGGCCTGTCGCTGCTGTTGCTCTTCGTCGCGATCGGCCTCGACCGCGGCTTCTGGACGATCACGCTGGCGCACATCACCTTCACCATGTGCTTCGTCGCCGTGGTCGTGCAGTCGCGGCTCTTAAGCTTCGACCAGTCGATCGAAGAGGCAGCGCTCGATCTCGGCGCCACCCCGGTCCGCACCTTCTTTGCGATCACGCTGCCGGTTATCGCGCCGGCAGTGTTTTCCGGCTGGGTGCTGGCCTTCACGCTGTCGCTGGATGATCTGGTGATTTCGAGCTTCACGACGGGACCGGGCGCCACGACGCTGCCGATGAAGATCTACAGCCAGGTGCGGCTCGGCGTGACGCCGGAAATCAATGCGATCTGCACGATCCTCATCGGCATTGTCGCAATCGGGGTCGTCGTTGCCTCCATCGTCACCAAGCAGCGTGAAGCGCAGCGCGAGCGCGACGAGCGGGCCGCCTTTGCGCAATCCTGAGCGGGAGAAGCTCCACGCTTGGCGTGAAGCGGCTTTTGTCCGGTTATGAACCGCAAGCCAACGGCCGGTGTCTCGACGCCGGCCGTTTTCAGTTGGGTTCGCCGAGGACCGATAGGGGCGAGATCACCGCATTCGGCCAGGACCCGCCGACGAAGAAGCGCAGCCTTTGTCCGGCATTGAGTGTGTCGATGAACGTGCCGGCGAGTGCCAGGCTGCCGGTGCGATAGGGAATGACGCCATTGACCGAGAGGCTGCCGGTTTTGCCGGTGAAAAGCGCCTGGTTCAGCCGCGCCGACCCCTGGCCGAAACTGGCTTCGATGTCGGCCGTCTGGAAAGCGAAGCTGCCATCGCTCGCCTGAGCCAGCGAGAAGAACTCTCCCGCCCTGACCAGGTCCGCAAAGGCGTTTGCGTCGAAACTGGAGAGGGTGCCGTTGGCGAGCGAGAGCCTGATGCGGCCCGAAGCCTCGGCCGCCTGCTCAGTCCAGAACGGATGCTCGGTCACCAGGTCGAAGTTGACGTTGCCGCGGCCGGACGGGATCGGGCCGGTAAACCCGAAGTCCGCGAGCGCTGCGGCGAGGTCGGCATTTTTCAGGACAAGTTCGAGTTTGCCGCCCTTTGCCAACCCCGCTTCCGAGACGGCGATCCGGCCACTGAGCCGGCCATTGGCATAGGTGCTGTCGGCGATGTCGATGGAAGCGCGCCCATGGTCGATGATGATGCCGGCCGCCACATCCACAAGCCGCAGCGGGCCGACCAATGCCTCCTGCGCCGACAGGCGGACATCGGCACGCCAGGTCCGCGCGAAAGCGTCACCGAGCTGCTTGGCGATGTCGTCAGGCTCCACCGGCAATTGATCGATGAGGGGTTGCAAACCGTTGAGGCCGATGCGGTCGAAGGCGAGCGTGCCCTCAATACGGGGCGTATCGTTGGCTGGCGTGGAGACGTCGAGAACACCGGTCGCGTTGGCGCCGCCCAGAGCAAACTGCAGATCGTCGAGCTTCAGGGAGCTATCACCTGTCGTGACATTGGCGCTGAGGTTGAAACTGCTGTCGGGCAGGGCACGCTCGGCTTTGCCCTCGAACCAGGCCGCCAGCGTTTGCAGGGATGCGGTCGAAAGCTGGAGCCGGCCCGAACTGATCGGTGTTTGTGAGAGACTGCCGACGCCTTCGAAAGAGAGGTTCAATGGCGTTGAGGTCAGCGATGTCCTGAGCGTCGTATCGCGGCCGGCAAGAAGCACCAGCGGTTCGTTGCAGTCGAGCGTCCAGGTTACCAGCTGTCCACCAATGCTGCCCGAGAACTGGGCGCCCAGAGGCTCGGAGAAGGACGGCCACTTGACCGTTCCGGAGATGCCGGAAAATTCACGGGTCTGATTGGTAATGAGATCGATGACCTGCAGGCGTCCGTTTTCGACCGTGACGTCACCGAAGGGCGTATCGTCGCCGGAGGTCGATCGCTCCGGCACAGTCAACCAGTGTGGACGTTGCCAGTTGAGCGTGCCATCCGTCCGCCTTTCCAGCGTGACGACCGGCTCGATCAAGCGGATGTCCTCGAGGTCCGGGTCGCCATCGATGGCTGAAAGCAGGCTGAAGGACGCGGTTATGCTGCCGATATGCACGAGCTTGCGCGATGTGCCATCTGCCGTCTCGATCGTCGCGGAGCGCAGCGTGAGGGTCGGTTCCGGCCAGAAGCTGATCTCGGGATTGCCTGTTATCCGGCTTTTCCCACCTGACCAGGCGTCGAGCATGTGCTCCACCGTCGGGCGCACGTCGGCGGTCGAAATCAGCAGAGGCAGTGCGGCATTGTAGGCGACAGCAAGCCCCACTCCGATCGCTGCGGCCCACAGGAAGTGGTGACGGCTGAGCCGCGACCGCAGGCGTGCGTCGCGCATCTTATGCAGGAAATTCCGTGTCATGTCTGCCCGGTCGCCATCGCTTGGATCTCGCATGTTGGATAGGCCTTCGGTCTTCAGAAATCAAATGCGACGGACAGGAAACAGACAGGTAAATGTCGCCGGCGCGATGCCGAGACGACTGCAGGTACTGTTTATTTTGCGATGCAGCATGGTATAGAGAGCATGGAGTAGGAGTGGAGGAAAGCATGCAAGCAGAGCAGCCATTGTGGGTTCCGAGTCCAGAGATCCGTGCGCATAGCCCAATGGCTGAATTCATCGCCTGGTGCAGCGAACGCTTCGGCAGAACCTTTGCGGATTATGACGCGTTCCATGCATGGTCGGTGGCCGAGCGTGGTGACTTCTGGACCGCAGTCTGGGAGCATTGCAACGTCGTCGGGGAGCGTGGCGCGACTGCCCTCGTCAATGGCGACCGGATGCTCGATGCCCGTTTCTTCCCCGAAGCGAAACTGAACTTCGCGGAGAACCTGCTTCGCGAAACCGGCGATGGCGATGCGCTTGTCTTCCGCGGTGAGGACAAGGTCGACTACCGCCTGTCGTGGAATGATCTGCGTGCTTTGGTGTCGCGACTACAGCAGGCGCTGAAAGCGCAGGGCATCGGCCCGGGCGATCGCGTCGCGGCGATGATGCCGAACATGCCGGAAACCATCGCGCTGATGTTGGCGACCGCCTCGATCGGGGCGATCTGGTCGTCCTGCTCTCCCGATTTCGGCGAGCAGGGCGTTCTCGATCGGTTCGGCCAGATCGCGCCGAAGCTGTTCATCGCCTGCGACGGCTACTGGTATAACGGCAAGCGCCAGGACGTCGACGCGAAGGTGCGCGCGGTCTCCGCGAGCCTTGCAGTGCCGGCGCTGATCATACCCTATGCCGGCGACAGCGCAGCGCTTGCGGCCTCGATCGCGGGCGGCAAGACTCTCGGAGATTTCACCGCGCCGTTCGAGGCGAAGACGCTGACGTTCGAACGGCTTCCGTTCAGCCATCCGCTCTATGTGCTGTTTTCGTCGGGCACAACGGGTGTTCCGAAGTGCATCGTTCATTCGGCCGGCGGCACCTTGCTGCAGCACCTGAAGGAGCACCGATTCCATTGCGGCCTGCGCCGCGGCGAAAACCTCTTCTACTTCACCACCTGCGGCTGGATGATGTGGAACTGGCTGGTCTCGGGCCTGGCGGTCGGCGCCACGCTTTGCCTCTTCGACGGCTCGCCCTTCTATCCCGACGGCAACGTGCTCTTCGACTATGCCGCCGCCGAGAAGTTCGCCGTGTTCGGCACCTCGGCCAAGTACATCGATGCGGTCCGCAAGGGCGGCTTCGTGCCGGCCAAGACCCATGATCTCTCCACCTTGAGGCTGCTCACCTCCACCGGTTCGCCCTTGTCGCCGGAAGGCTTCTCCTTTGTCTACGAAGGCATCAAGTCGGACGTCCAGCTCGCTTCGATCTCTGGCGGCACCGATATCGTCTCCTGCTTCGTGCTCGGCAATCCCTTGAAGCCGGTCTGGCGCGGCGAGATTCAGGGGCCCGGCCTCGGATTGGCGGTCGACGTTTGGAACGACGCGGGGCAATCCGTGCGCGGTGAAAAGGGCGAGCTCGTCTGCACCAAGGCGTTCCCGTCGATGCCGGTGATGTTCTGGAACGACCCGGAGGGCGCCAAGTATCGCGCCGCCTATTTCGAGCGCTTCGACAATATCTGGTGCCATGGCGACTTTGCCGAATGGACCGAACATGGCGGCATCATCATTCACGGCCGCTCCGACGCGACGTTGAACCCCGGCGGCGTGCGCATCGGTACCGCGGAGATCTACAATCAGGTCGAGCAGATGGAGGAGGTCGCAGAAGCCCTCTGCATCGGGCAGGATTGGGAAGACGACGTGCGCGTCGTTCTCTTCGTTCGCCTCGCATCTGGTATCGCGCTTACCGACGATCTGACCAAGGCGATCAAGAACCGCATCCGCATCGGCGCGTCGCCGCGCCACGTGCCGGCGAAGGTGATCGCGGTCACCGACATCCCCCGCACCAAGTCGGGGAAGATCGTCGAGCTTGCCGTTCGTGACGTCGTGCACGGCCGTCCGGTGAAGAACAAGGAGGCGCTCGCCAACCCCGAGGCGCTCGACCTTTTTGCCGGGCTCGAGGCCCTTAAAAATTGAGGGCGCGTTAACTTGTTGGCGCTCCCCGAATTAACCACGCCTTCAGACTTGCTGAAAAATCACTAAAATTGCGGAGCCGCCTGGTAAGGTCTTGTTAGGAATTGGGGGCGCATGGTCATGTCAACTTGAGGCCGGTCGATGTAAGTCGGCGCTCGGCAGCGATGCCGCCGCAGACATGATGTCATCCCTTCTCGAGCACTTGTTGGTTTAGCATTCGATTATCGAGGTGGCCTCCCAGCCACCTTTTTTTTATGCCGTTGCTGCCGTCAGAAACGCGCAGGGGGCTTCCCGATACCTATCAGGATCGGCCTTCGAGAGACCGCGACACGGCAATGACCGGGATCATGCCGGCGATGACGATGATCATGGCGGCGACCGAAGCATCCTCCACCTTCGCCCGCGAGGCATCCTCGTAGACGAGGGTCGCGAGCGTGTTGAAGTTGAAGGGTCGCAGCATGATCGTGGCGGATAGCTCCTTCATCGTTTCGATGAAGACGAGCAGGGCCGCAGTCAGAACGGCTGGGCGCATCATCGGCAGCAACACGGTGCGCAGGGTCTGTCCGCCCGTGCGCCCGAGCGCGCGCGCGGCCATGTCGAGATGCGGAGAGAGCTTCTGGAAGCCGGCTTCGAGCGTGCCTTCCGCCATTGTAAGAAAGCGCACGCTGCAGGCATAAATGATGGCAAAGCCGGTGCCGGTCATCATCAGGCCGGTGGAGATGCCGAAGGTTTCCCGCATGCCGGCGTCGATCGCATTGTCGAGAGCAGCGAGCGGAAAGAGCACGCCGATCGCCAGCACCGTGCCGGGCACACCGTAGCCGAAGGAGGCGAGCCGCCCGGCCGTGTCGGAGACGCGGGAGTGCCCGGTGCGCGCCGCATAGGCCAGCACGAAGCCGAGCAATACCGTGGCCATCGCCGTCGCGCCCGAAACCAGGATGCTGTGGAAGAGCGCGTTCAGAAGGCGAGGCTCCACGAACTGGTCGATCCGCTTCAGGGCAAAATTGCCGAGGATGAAGAACGGCACGGCGAAACCGGAGAGGACGGGCAGCAGGCAGGCGAACATTGCCGCCCATTTCTTCCAGCCGGTCAGCGACAGCCGGACGGCGTCGTGAACCGCCGAGGTCGTCTTCTGGCTGGAAAAGCGCTGGCGGCGGCGTGCGGCCCGTTCGATCATCATCAGGCCGATGACGAAAACCAGCATGATGCAGGCGATCTGGGCGGCGCCCGCAAGACTGCCGCGGTTCAGCCAGGTATCGAAAATCGAGAAGGTCAGCGTCTGCACGCCGAGGAATTCGACGGCACCGATATCGTTCAAGGTCTCCATCGCCACCAGCGTCAGGCCGATCATGATCGCCGGGCGAGCCATCGGGATCTGGATGCGGAAGAACACTTTCAGCGGACCGGCGCCGAGCGTGCGCGCGACGTCCGCAGCCGCCCGTCCCTGCATCAGGAACATCGAGCGGCAGGCGAGGTAGATGTAGGGATAGAGCACCGAGCTCAGCACCAGCACCGCGCCGCCGAGCGAGCGGATATCCGGAAACCAATAGTCGCGGCTCGTCTTGAAGCCGAAGATCAAGCGGATCAGGCTCTGCACCGGCCCGGTGAAGGTGAAGAGCTCACCGAAGGCATAGGCCGCAAGATAGGCGGGGATGGCGAGCGGCAGCACCAGGGCGGCGGAAAGAAATCGGCGAAGCGGAAACTCGCAGCTTGCCACCAGCCAGGCGGTCAGGATGCCGATGATTGCCGTGGTGGCACCGGTCAGCGAAACGAGGAGCAGCGTTCGCCCGGTTGCGCGCGGAATGACGTTTTCCATGAGATGCGGCCAGTTGCCGCCCCCGCCCGAAACAGCGAGCCACGCGATCGCAATGATCGGCATCAGCACGATCACCGACGTCAGGCCGGCCCAGGTCGCCAGGAGAGGATGGGAAAGACCGGTTCCTGCACGTGCAAGACGCCGCTTTGTGCTCTGAGTGGTGGACTGCAATCGATCGATTCCGAAGCGAGACGGCAGGAATGGCTAACCGGTGGCCAGCAAACTGGCCACCGTGAGTCAACATTTCCTTATAACATCCGGTCTCAGTTCGCCAAGACGCGTTGTGACGGGAAGGAGATTTCCACCAGCGTGCCTTCGTTCGGCGCGGAGGTGATCGAGAAGTGTGCCCGGTTCGCTTCGGCCATGGCCTTCGTCAGCGGCAGGCCAAGCCCGGTGCCGTCGCCGCGCTTGCGTGCGCCCGTCGTCACCTGTCGGAATGGCTTCATCGCCTGGTCCAGCTCGTTGCGCGTCATGCCGACGCCGGTGTCGCGGATCCGCAGGATGACGCTGCCGTTCGCCTCGTAGGAGGTCGACACGACGATCTGACCGCCTGAGGGCGTGAAGCGGATGGCATTGGCCAGGATGTTGAGCGCGATCTGCTTGATCGAGCGGCCATCGGCGACGACGTTCGGCACGGCTGCCGAAAGCGAGGTGCGGATGATGACGCGCTGGCTGTTGGCCTGGGGCTGGACGAGAGACACGGCCTCGGAAACCGCCTCGTTGATCTCGACGGCGCCGAAGTCGAGCTCCATCTCTCCGGCTTCGATCTTCGAGATATCCAGGAGATCGTTGACGATATCGAGCACATGGCGGCCGGAGCGGCCGATATCGCCGGCATATTCGATATAGCGCGGGTGGCCGACCGGGCCGAAATGTTCACTCGCCATCATGTCGGAGAAGCCGATGATCGCGTTGAGCGGCGTGCGGATCTCGTGGCTGACGCGGGCTAGGAACTCGGTCTTGTGGGCGTTTGCCGTTTCCGCCGCGCGCTTGGCGTTCCGGAGCTCTTCTTCCGTCCGCTTCCACTGGGTGATGTCGCGGATCACGGCGCAGAAGCCGTTCGATGCCGAAAGCCTTCCGATGGTCATGAACAGAGGGATGAAGCCGCCATTGGCCTCCCGCCCGATCACCTCGCGGCCGTCGTTCAGCACGCTTGCGACGCCGTGGCCGGAAAGGCCGTGCAGGTAGTCGATCACGGCCTTCTGGCTTTCATGGGCAAAGAGCGCCGCGAAGGGTTTGCCGCGGATCTCGGCCTCGTCATAGTTGAAGAGCGCGCTCGCCGAGCGGTTCACCGAGCGGATATCGCCGTCATGGCCGAGAACGACCACGCCATCGGTGGCCGTTTCCAGAATGGATTTGAGCTCGTCGATTTCCGTCTTCAGGCGATCGACCTGTTCGCCGCCTGCCACCGCCTCGTCACTCTTGGCCGGCTGGACGCTTGGCGCGCTTGCCGGCGTCAGTGCCAGCATCAGCGCGCTGTTGCCGCCCCAGCGGATCGAGTGCAGGCGCGCGATGACCGGCCGCAATTGGCCGTCCTTGCGGATCAGCGTCATCGTGCCGTCCGGTTCGCCGTCGATCGCCTCTTCGCCGTTGGCAAACAGCGCGTCTATGCCGCCTTCCTGTGCGAACGCGTCGAGATCGCTATAGGCCGTGAGCCGCAGGAACTCCGGATTGGCATGCAGCAATTGCTCGCCGCGATGGACGAGCATGCCGATCGGCAGGCTGTCGAGGATCTCGCCGCTAAGACCGATGTCGGCCGTTTGCTGCTGGACGTCGGTCTCGCTGGCGGCGTCGCGTGTCTCTGCGTCAAGCTCGGTTTCGCTTCCGCTTGCCGCGACAGGTGCTGCGTCCTCAATTTCCGGCTCGTCCGACGGGGGCTGCAGCGAAGCGGTGTCGTCGTTCTCACCCGCAAGGAGGGGCCCGTCTGTTGCCGCGCTGACTGTTTTGCCGCTTTCCGACGCGGCGTCTTCCTCTTCAGGCGGCTTGCCGAAATTCTCGCCCAGTTGCCGGGCGATCTCGCGAAAGGCCGCCTGTTCGCCGCGTGTCAGCCCGTTCGCCGCGCGGTGCTGCTCAAGCTCGACGACCTTGTCGGAGGTTCGCCGGCCTGGTGTCTCGACGACGCGCAGCACCGGGCGCTCGCCCTGGAAGGGATTCGAGGGGGGCGTGGGCTCTTCGACAAGGCTTTCCTCTTCAGGTGGAAGTTCCGTTGCTTCCGGCACGACCGAGAAAAGCGGCAGGTCTTCGGGTTCGGCAGCGCTGCCTTCGCCCGTGATAGTCTCTGTCGCAGGTTCAGGTGCGGGCGACGGTTGTTCTTCGGCCTGCGGTCCGGCCGCAACCCGGCCTTCGGCCTCAGCCTCGCCGGCTGGACTTTCGCTCTCGGCCCGTTCTGGCAGGGGCTCGTCCGTCTCCGCCTCGGTGAGGCCGAGCGCCAGGCCGTTGGCGTTCTCGTCCTCGACGGCATCGGCCAGGCGCACGATGCCGAAACCGCGGAAGCCGTCGAATTCGCGCGAGCGGGAATAGGTGGGTAAAGCCGCAAGATCGACCGGAACCTTGAGGCTCGTGCCTTGAATGGGCCAGAAAATCGTCTTGCCGGACCAGGTGTCGCGTCGCTGCAGCAGCGTGCCGATCTTGTGGTCGCGGTCGAGGTCGTAGCGTACCGCGACTTCGGTGAAGCTTGCGCCAATCACGTCGGCCGCGCGCGGGCCGACCGCGGTTGCGAATTCCTCGGAGATTTCGCTGAAGCGGCCCTCGGCATCGATTTTCCAGACGAAACGCACCGCACGACCGCCGGGCGTGAAGACGAACTCCGCCGGCTCCCCGGCAGCCTTGTCCACTTCGGTGATTTCGGCCGTTTCGTCTTCGGCTGCCTCGACGACAGCCGCTTCGGCAGCGATTTCAGTGGTCTCGACGCTCAGGTCCTCTGCGTCGGGTTCGTCCGCGGACGGTGCAATTGTCGTCTCGTCGGCGGTACTGGACGGCTCCGGCTCGATGACAGCGTCCGCCAGGACGCCCACTTCATCCGTGACCTCGACACCGTTGTCGATCTGCTGTTCGACGTCCGATGCGTCGGGTTCGTCAGCCGTTTCCAACGGCTCGAGCGGCGCCAGGCTTGCGGCCGGTTCGTCGCCCATTTCGTCGGTTGCCAATTCGGCGTCGGTCGCAATCTCGCTTTCGTCCGGACCCTGATCCTGGACGGGCGGCAACACCGGCGCTTGCTCGGCTGCAGGAGAGTGTTCCTCGGGGTCGAGAGTGCCGAGAATGGTCTCGACGGCAAAGAGCAGGTGCAGCGACGGATCGTCGGCGATCTTGCCGACGGCTGCCGGCAGATGGCCCTTGCGGGTGGCGACCGGCCGTTTGATCAGCCAGTCGTGGTCGCGCGAGACCGCGACGACGAGTTGCTTGCGCGTCTCGTCCGACATGCCGAGGTCGGGAAAACCCGAGGAATGCGCGACAACGGCGCCCTCGCTGTCGAGCACGGCCATGTGGGTGTCGGGGCCGTCCAGGCCGGCGATCATGCGTGCGGCCCGATCTTCGATCGAAAGCGGTGCGCCTGCATGCGGCGCGGTGAAGAGCACGGCATCCTCGTCCGGCCGAACGCGGATCATTTCGACGGCGACATTGAGCGGCGTGCCGCGAAAGCCTGAGTACTTGCGGATCGAAAGCTGGCGGCGATCGCCGACGCGCACGAGTTGCGCGGCTGCGGCGCGCAACTGGCGCAGCGAAAGATCGTTCTGTTCCGGTCCTGCATCGATGAAGTCATAGATCGATCCGGCACCGAAGAACGCGGCGCCCTGATCGTTTGCCCAGAGGATGCGTGCGAAGTCCCGCGAAAACAGGATCGCCGCATCGCCACGGGCGAAATGCTCTCGCACCCGCGCATGCACGGCGATGTCGATGAAAGGATACTGTCTCGCGGGCATGAACGGGCCTATTGACGGATCGCTTACGGGTTAACACTCTATTAATACCCGGCGGATCCGCGGGGGTCCAGCGAGGCCGAAGCTTCGTCCCGGCTTTCACCGCGAAAGGTTAATGCCCGGGTTTTTGTGCGCTGCACAATTTTATTGCAATGCACAAGGAGGTCGACTATATAGTGCGCATCAAGCAACGGCGCCTCAGAAGAGGGCCTGACACCAAGGAGCGCTTTCATGGCTACCAAGAAGACCGACGACGTATTTTCCCTTTCCTCGTTCGACCCGGCGAAGATCACCGACAGCTTCCGCGATTTCGCGGAAAAGGGTGCCGCCCAGTCGAAGGAAGCCTATGCCAAGATGAAGACCGCCGCCGAAGAGGCGACGAAGACCGTCGAAGCCACGCTTGAAAGCGCTCAGACCGGCACCGTCGAAATCGGCCTCAAGGCGATCGACGCGCTGCGCACCAATGCGGAAAACTCGCTCTCGCACATGGAAGCGCTGCTCGGCGTGAAGTCGCTCTCCGAGTTTGTCGAACTGCAGACGAGCTTTGTCCGCAAGCAGGCCGAGCTTGCCGTCGAGCAGGCCAAGTCGATGCAGGAAGCGACCAAGAAGGTTGCCGAGAACGTCGCAAAGCCGGGCAAGGAAGCTGCCGAAAAGGCAATGTCCTCCTTCAAGAAGGTCTAAGCCGACCGACTGTGCTGCCTGGCGGGGAGCGACAGACCTTGTCGCCACCGGATCTGCCGGGCGCGCCGAAATCCAAAAAGACCGGATGGGTTGCCATCCGGTCTTTTTGCAGGATAATCTCAAGTTAAGGCTTGCAAAGCGACGGAAGTCTCCGTATGTGAGCCGCCAAGCGACACACATGTCGCGAGCAGTGCGGTTGTAGCTCAGTTGGTTAGAGCGCAGGTTTGTGGCACCTGAGGTCGTAGGTTCGATTCCCACCAACCGTACCATTTCCTTCTTATCTCATTGATATTGAAGCGCTTGCGTAGCAGCCATCGCCGCAAACATCGCGCGCTCAGAACAGCTTGGCCATCGCTCTCAGCGCCACCACGTCATCGACGCCATTCTGGTAAAGCTCGAACAGCCGGACTGCCAGCTCCTTAGCCTCCGATGAGCGGCGCGGAAGATTTCTCTCTCTAATCGCATCCCTGAAGACGTCTTCGATCTTGATGAATTCACCCGGCAGGATTGGCCGGCCCGTAACAGCGACAAGCATCGTTCCATCCTCCTTCCTCAATTCCGTATGCGAACCGCTTCTGGGGCGGGCCGCCTGTTCATCGCGGTCGCCCTGAGCCATCGCACAGGGTTTTTCCGATGGAGCAGAAACGCAGGAAGACAACTCCCTGTTCCTGCCGCTGCGCTACCCAAATCGGGCTAATCGGCTGCATGGCTGCCGCCCGAGGTGGATGAGAGACGGTCCAGTTGGGCCAACTGCCTATGGCGGGTCTCAGGCGTGAACAGGCAAGCCGCAGACCGACCGCAGACTGAATAGACATTGGGGCCATCCGCCGGTAAAATTTTGAGAAAGGATTCTCGGAAGGCGCCGCAATCCATGGCCAACGAATCCATCAAGCGCAGACTCGCCGCCATCCTGGCTGCTGACGTCGTCGGCTACAGCCGGCTGATGGAGCGTGACGAGACGAGCACCTACACGCGGCTCATGGCGCGGTGGAAAGAGGTGCTGGAGCCGCTCGTCGCCACCCACCAGGGCCGGGTCTTCAAGACGACAGGGGACGGCGTGCTCGTCGAATTCTCCAGCGCCGTCAATGCCGTCGAATGCGCCGCAGCACTTCAGCGGGAAATGATGGCCGCAAACAGGGATGTCCCGGCGGATCAGGCGATCGTGCTTCGCGTCGGCGTCAATATGGGCGACATCATGGTCGCCGACAGCGATCTCTATGGTGATGGCGTGAATGTCGCGGCCCGGATCGAGGCGCTCGCCAGACCCGGCGGCGTCGCCATCTCGGATGGTGTTCATGAATATATGCACGGCCGCATCGACCTCCGCTTCACCGACAGCGGTCACCACGAGGTCAAGAACATCGAACGCCCGGTGCACATCTGGAGCTGGTCGCCGGACGAATATGCGGGCGCTTCTGTCGAGGTCGTCGCCGAAACTCCGCCGCAGCTACCGGCTCGGCCCTCGATCGCCGTGCTGCCGTTCGACAACATGTCCGGCGATCCGGAGCAGGGTTATTTCGCCGACGGCATCACCGAGGACATCATCACCGATCTCTCGAAGGTTTCCGGCCTCTTCGTCATCGCCCGCAATTCCTCCTTTGCCTACAAGGGCAAGTCGCCGGATATCCGCAAGGTGAGCCAGGAACTTGGTGTGCGCTATGTCCTTGAAGGCAGCGTGCGCCGCGCCGCCAACCGTATCCGCATCAACGCCCAGATGATCGACGGCACGACGGGCGGTCATCTCTGGGCCGAGCGCTACGACCGCGGCATCGAAGACATTTTCGAGGTTCAGGACGAAGTGACCCGCACAATTGTCACGGCGCTCAAGGTGAAGCTGACGGCCGGCGAGGAAGAGCGACGCGAAAGCCGCGGTAAGGTCGATCCGGAATCCTATGATCTGCTCGTCCGGTCCCGTCAGGCCATTCTGCGGTTCGATGCCGTGTCGTCAGCGGAGGCGCGCAGCATGCTCGAGCGCGCTATCGCCATCGATCCGGGTTTGGCAGCCGCCTACGCGTCCCTCTCGATCATCGCCTTGACCGATTTCATCAACCGATGGAACGGCGGGACGGTGGACAATCTGGAGCGTGCCTTGGAACTGGCGCAGAAGGCTGTTGATACCGACGACAACGAGCCGCATGGCTATCACGCGCTTTCAATCGCGCTCTGCTGGATGCGGCGTTTCGATGAGGCCGAAAGCGCCGCCCAACGGATGATCAAGCTCGATCCCAATTCCGCCGGTGGCCATACCGCCCTCGGCACGATCCGGGACTTTCAGAGCCAGTTCGAAGACGCGCTGCCGTTCTATACGCGGGCTCATCGGCTCGATCCGCAGTTCGACCTGTCGCTGCATTTCCTGGGGCGGACCTTGCTGAACCTCGGCCGCTTCGACGAGGCCGAGATCGCCTTCATGCGCCGGCTGGCGCTGGCGCCGCGATCCGACATGACGCGCTTCTATCTCGCCTGCC
Organism: Ensifer sp. 22460; assembly: GCF_052044935.1. Taxonomy (NCBI): domain Bacteria; kingdom Pseudomonadati; phylum Pseudomonadota; class Alphaproteobacteria; order Hyphomicrobiales; family Rhizobiaceae; genus Ensifer; species Ensifer sp. 22460. The sequence continues at coordinate 411,468 of NZ_JBQENZ010000001.1, read as the reverse complement.
TCTATGGTCGCACCGGGCGTCACGAGGAGGCGCGGCGCTATTGGCACGAGGTGTTCGAGGTCAACCCGAACTTCTCCATCGACCACCTCAAACGGGCCTTGCCCTATCGGGACCCTGCCGTGCTCGGCCGCCTCGTGGATGGACTACGGGAAGCCGGCATTTCCCTTTAGATGCGACACCGGACAGCATGCGTTCTGAGACGCTCTGATCCATCGCTTCTGGACCATCGCTCATCAACGAGGGGAAGGGCGCGTGTCAGGAAGTCCATGCGGCCTCGCCGGGGTAGCGTCCCGTGGCGCGATTCACCGTTTACTGCTTGCTCGCGAGCCAATGTGGGACCATTCTCAGGTTGATCCTGGCTATACGCTAAGACGAGAGGTCAGGCCGTGCGCCGCTGTGCGGCCTCTTCTTTATTGGTCCTTCGGGCGAGGAGGTTGACCATGTCTCCACAATATCAGGACCATCCGCTACGACTGGGCGACCAGGCTCCGAACTTTGTGCTGGATGCGATCTCACGCGAGGGCAAGATCGCCCTTGATGATTTTCGCGGCCGTCGTCCATTGTTGGTCGGGTTGTATCGGGGCCTGTTATGTCCCTTCTGCCGTCGCCATGTCGCGGCAATGGCACAGTTAAACCCGGCTTTGCGCGAAAAAGGCGTGGACTCTCTGGCGGTGGTGAACACCCCGGTCGAACGCGCGCGGCTCTATTTCCGCTATCATCCGATCCCCGGCCTTCTTGCTGCATCCGACCCGGAGCGGGCGTCACACCGCGCCTTCGGCTTACCCCTCCTCGAGTTCACGGAGGATGAAACCGACTGGCCACACAAGGTCGGAATGGACCTGGTCAAGACGATGCGGGTCGATCGGCCGGGGGAATTGCCTGAACCGATGGACCCGGCAACCGCCGGCGATCTTCTGAGCGAAAAGGATGGGTACGAAATCACAGACGCCGATCAGCAGGTGAGGACACCCGGTCATATGCAGCTTGTCGGCCATTTTCTGCTCGATCGAGAAGGTGTGGTGCGCTGGAGCTTTACAGAAGTTGAGGACCAGGGTCAAAATATGTGCCAGGCGCTCAATCCCAAGGAACTGATGGCGGCCGCTTCACAAGTCGCACATTGATAGCGAAAATTCGCTCGACGAGGCCGCCGGGTTGCCGACGCGCGATTGTGGCGGATTTCTCCGATTCAGGCGTGTCAGACGAAGATCTGATGTTCCGCCGTCACCAGTTCCTGCAGGAAAGCCACGACTGTGCGCACGCGCACGAGCTCGTGGGCGCTTTCGTGATAGGTGGTCCAGTAGGCGCGGCGGATGGGCGTCAGCCAAGCGGCGCGATGAGCGGTGGACTCGTTCGTGACGAGCTTTCACCAGAAAACTCCATAGAATGTGATATAGATTATGACCCCAAGGGAAATCGCAAGCGATGACCGGATCATGAAGTCAACGAATCTGAATTGATATCCGAAGCTTCCAATGTACGATCTCATGGTTTTCTTCCTTTCTTATTTTGTTTGTGATCGACTATAGCCGTGCTCTGGCCATGTTTGGCAGTTTGTACTTCTCCTCCGAGGGGTGGGCCCAAGGTGTTATTTGATTAATTGGAAACAAGCGCCTTCCCGCGAATAGGCGACATTATTCCGAGCTGCCGGGCTTACGTTTCTGTTTGCAATAGAATGCCCGTGCGGCTGTCAGCAGCGCCTCTTCGTCCAGTGGGTAGAGGCGGAACTCGGTCATGAGAAATTGCGCCAGCCGCTGAATTTGTTGGCCCTGCCGCGATATTCCGCACTCAGCACAAGCCGCGTCAAATACGCGCCGGAGCACGCCAATTTCGGTCTCACTCAATGCCGGGACGATATCATCGGAGTACCCGTGCATAGAGCCTCTCTTTCAATTGTTGAACATCTGCGGGTGCCCCGGGGCGCGTCGCGTTTAAACGGCCTCGTGCAACGCGCTTCGACAGTTTGATTTCACGCGTGTCGCTATCGCCAAACCGCTGCGCACTTTTTGCGCGACATGCTTTAGGGCGTGTTGAGAGTACGCAGAGCCCGCGCCGCATTCTTTTGGCTGAGCCCCGTCATCGTCCATGAACCGATCTTTGCCGGCACGCCCGTGAACACATGGTAGATGGTGTACGACCTGTCGCATTCGACGCGGCGTCCGTATTGATAGAGCCTCATGGATCTGTTGGGCGCCCCGCCTTCCGATTCCCATACACTAATGGCGAGTGCGTGTTCTTCGTCGCTATTTTTCATATCGCGTCCCTAACCTCGGTTTCGGTGTGTGTTCCAATGTTCAAAGCCGTCTGTCTCTCTGGATGGCTTCCTGAAGAAAATCGTCTGAACAGCACCGATGCATCCTTACTTCTGTGATGAGGGCGATAGGTTTCGGTCGCATAGGCCGACATCTTCGTTCGACTTTTGGGGCTAACTGACGAGCCAAGCGGCAAACGCCGTTACCCATCGAATTGCTGTCTCTCCGATTTGGGCGAGAGGGAGATTGCGTGCCTGTCGCGGTCCACTGCGATGAGGCCTTCAAGCTCCTCAGGATCGATGGCAACAAGTCGCATTTGGTATTTGTTCTCGACCGTCGCCGGCAGCTTGATGAGGGTCGCCACGCGGCGATAAGCCAGCCAGGAGATGCCTTCAATCAACTCCTCGTCCTCATCAACTTCGTAGTCGCCCGGGGCCACCATCTCGCAGAGGCCTGGCATCCAGAACGGTTCATCGAAATGGACGGTTCGGTATTTCGTACGGGTAAACATACTGCCCCCTTTCTTATGGCGAACGCCGTTCGCAAGGTTCAGCCAAATCGGGCTGGTCTGGCGCCAATGCAGCGCGAACAACTGCCGTCAAGGATCGATGATTGGTGAGTTTGGCGGTCTGGAGCCTCTGACGAAGCAAAAAGCCAAGCTGGCCTAAGAACGACGTTTAATCTGTATCCGATGATTGAGGCTTTACCAAGATATTTTGGGAGTATTAGACGGACTCATGAAAAATTTCTGGAGAATTCGACGTCAGTTGATATATATAAATCCAGAGAAAGATCAAGAATTATGTATTTCTATAAATATTAGTATCAATAATTAAATATCGAATATTTCACATTAACATCGATTCTTGATTGTTTACATTGACGTTTTTAAAGCGCAAACTGGAAAATCTGGATTGCCATTGGCTCATGGTCCGAGCGCGGGCCTGTAACGATCCCGATAATCACCTGATTAGAGGGAGCAAAGTCATGACACTCGATCGAATTTTTGAATGGACAAGACCCTACGCCATTGGTTTAGGCATTGGGCTTTTCGCGGCGCCGATTGTCGGTTTCAATGCTGGATGGCTTACGACCACGACTGCCAGCACGCGGGCGGCGGAAACCGCTCAGGTGGATGCATTTGCGGGCATCTGTTCAAGCGCAGCAGGACGAATGGCTACTGCCAGAAGCACGGACCTCGCTGCAATCAAAGGCTTCGACAATCGTGCGAAACGCGATGAATTCGTAGCCGCAATCATGACCGATATCCAAGTTCCGGCAGGTCTCGTAGGCAAGGTCGGTACGAATTGCAGTCGCTCATTGTCCTGAGTTGCTGTGGACGCCGTGCACTGGCATCGCAACCAAAATGAAAATTAGGAGGTCGCCGTGAGGAACTTTACTCTCGCTCGATTCTATACGTACGATTTCACCCGACTGTTCGTCGCGCTTGGGTTTACGCTCGCGATAGCCGTGATTGTCTATTCCGCGCTGTTTGGAAGCATCTTTTAGTCGTGTGGATGGCACATGGGCCTTGGTTCCGTATGGAGCCCTGACTGGCACTTCTGGTCGTCTCGTCGCTCATGTGCTACGTACGGTTTGCCTGTCGCCGCGAGGACGCCATCCTCGAGCTAAGCTGGTGCGCGCCGAGGTCTCGGCGAGCGCTAGCTGTCAGCGCAGGTGCGTGCGGTCGGCGAGCAGCGTGCGAATGATCGCGTCAGCATCGCCTTGGAGTGTTCTCATCGGCGGGCGGAGGGGGTGAGATTTTGCATAGTAGTTTGCACCGCAGATGATGCCGATGCAGCTGATAAGCGTTTGAAATCTAAAGAACCTATCGCAGTGTCGTCCCCACGCAACGTTATGCGTTTCCCTCAGATTGTCCCACGCTGACACCCAGTCCGCAGGGCATGCGAACCGGCTTCGTAACTGTTACAACCTTGCCTAATTTTAGCATTCTGTAATTCTCTTTTTTTCACCGGAGGAGAAGCGACATGCTAAGACTAGGTACGCTCTTTCTTGCCACCTTGAGTTTGACGGCAGCTTCGAATTTCAATGCCAATGCGCAGGAAACCACGGGTGAATTGGGTTCGCCCAGCGCAACAACGACGATCGACGGTCGATATCTACCGAACCCGCCGGCGGCGTTCGGTGGAGAAATCGGCCTCGACGCGAAAGCCTCAAAACCCTATTGGCCACCGCAGATCGTCCCCCGAAAGGGCGCCCCGAACATCCTTCTGATCATGACCGATGACGCTGGATACGGCGTTGCGGGCACTTTCGGAGGCGTGATCCCCACGCCGGCACTCGACCGTGTCGCAAACGCGGGGTTGCGCTTTACGCAGTTCCATTCCACCGCGCTCTGCTCGCCGTCGCGCGCCGCGCTTATCACCGGCCGCAATCACCATTCAGCGGGTTTCGGCGTCATCTCCGAGCAGGCAACCGGCTATCCCGGCTATGACTCGATCATCGGCATAGAGAACGCTACGATCGGCGAGATCCTGAAGCAGAACGGCTACGCCACGTCCTGGTTCGGAAAGAACCACAACACGCCCGCTTTTCAGTACAGCGCCGCTGGTCCGTTCGATCAATGGCCGACGGGTATGGGCTTCGACTACTTCTATGGGTTCATGGGTGGCGACACCAATCAATGGGAGCCGTACCTGTTCCAGAACACCACCCAGATTTTCCCCTGGACCGGTAAGCCCGACTACAACCTCATAACGGACACGGCCGACAACGCCATTGATCATATAAAGCAGCTAAATGCGGCAGCACCCGACAAGCCGTTCCTCGTTTACTACGTGCCCGGTGCCACTCATGCCCCCCACCATCCAACCAAGGAATGGATCGACAAGTTCAAGGGCAAGTTTGACATGGGGTGGAACGAGTTGCGCGAGCAGATTTTCGCCAATCAGAAAAAGCTCGGCGTCATTCCCGCCAACACGCAGCTAACCGAATGGCCAGAGAGCCTCCCGAAATGGGATTCTCTCGACGAAGAGAGCAAGAAGCTGTTCGCGCACCAGGCTGAGGTGTTTGCTGCCTACGTGGCCTACTCGGACCATGAGATCGGGCGGGTTATCCAGGCCGTCGATGATCTGGGTAAGCTCGACAACACCCTCGTCATCTACATTGAAGGTGACAACGGCACCAGCGCCGAAGGAAGCGTGCTCGGAACCCCGAACGAACTGATCACGATCGAAGGCATGCAGATGCCGGTCGCAGAGCAGATGGCGTTCTATGATAAATGGGGCTCCAACCAAACCTATCCGCATATGTCGGTTGCCTGGTCATGGGCGTTTGACACGCCGTTCAAATGGACGAAGCAGGTTGCTTCGCACTTCGGCGGCACGCGTCAGGGCATGGCGATGTCCTGGCCCGCACGGATCAAGGAAGCCGGTGGAGTTCGCACTCAGTTCCACCACATGATCGATATCGTTCCTACGATCCTCGAAGCAACAGGCATAACCGCCCCGGTTATGGTCGATGGCGTTGCGCAGAAACCGATCGAAGGCGTGAGCATGGCCTATACATGGGACAATGCCCAAGCCTCATCTGCCCGCAAAACGCAATACTTTGAAATGTTCGGCAATCGCGGCATCTACAGCGATGGCTGGTATGCCTGCACGACACCACCAGCAGCGCCGTGGTTGATGGGCACGACGGCGATGCCGGACGTCGTCGATGGCTATAAATGGGAACTGTACAACCTCACTGAGGACTATTCCCAGAACAACGACCTTGCTGCAAAAATGCCGGAAAAATTGCACCAGATGCAGGAACTGTTTCTGATGGAAGCGGCGAAGTACGACGTCTTCCCATTGGACAACTCGATCCTGGAACGCCTTGAGACGCCACGGCCGAGCGCCACCGCCGGACGGAAGGAGTTCAGCTACGCCGGCGTGATGCCAGGTATTCCGACAAGCAATGCACCCAACGTCATCAACAAATCCTACACGATCACCGCAGAGGTAACCGTTCCCGAAAACGGCGGCGAAGGTATGCTCGTCACCACGGGGGGGCGCTTCGGTGGATACGGGTTCTATCTCCTCAAGGGCAAACCCGTATTTCTGTACAACTTCGTCAATATGGAGCGCTTCCGTTGGGAGGGGCAGGACACCCTTTCATCCGGCAAGCACACGCTGGTGTTCGATTTCAAATCTGACGGACCCGGCATGGGCAAGGGCGGCACTGGCGTCCTGAAGGTGGACGGCAAGGAGGTCGCGAACGCGAAAATACCACACACGATCCCGGCGCTCATGCCTTGGGATGAGACTTTCGATGTGGGCGTCGATACTCGCACAGGTGTAGATGAAACTGATTATCAGGTCCCGTTCGCCTTTAACGGTGAAATCGCAAAGCTTACCGTCAATCTGCAGCCGTAAACCTTAATTTGCGGGCTTTGGGGATTTGCGTCCCAGAGCCCGCAGTTTCAGACTTCAGAGTTTACGATGCGATGTGACGCATGGTGGGCCCGCAGGAATTCTGAAAAGCAAGCAAACTCAGGCACTTCGAAAAATGTGGGACAAAAAACGGCTTCTGGCAACCGTACCATTCTCCTTATTTCTTCTCTTTCTCGTTTGAAGCGCCTCGGTGCGCCGCTCCCGTCGATCGTGCTCGTGCGCCCCGCGGACGCGCCGTCTCTCGTGCATCCTGGCCCGGTCCGGTCTCAGACGAAGATCTGATGTTCCGCCGTTACCAATTCCTGCAGGAAGGTGACCACCGTGCGCACGCGCACGAGGTCCCGGGCGCTTTCGTGATAGGTGGTCCAATAGGCGCGGCGGATCGTCGTTTCCGGCAGGATGCGTTTGAGCTCCGGCGTGTGGCGGGCGATATAGTTGTGCAGGATGCCGATGCCGGCGCTGGAGCGCACGGCTTCCGTCTGGCCGGTGGCGCTGGAGATCTCGAACGAGGCGTCCCAGCTTCGCATGATCTCGGCGGAGAAATTCAGAGATGGCGTGAAGATCAGGTCCTCGACATAGCCGATGCGGCGATGTTCCCTCAGATCGTCAATCGTCTGCGGCGTCCCGTGTTTTTCCAGGTAGTCCGATGAGGCGTAAAGACCGAGCGTGTAATCCGTAAGCTTCGAGGAGACGAGGCGCCCCTGTTCCGGTCGCTCGATGGTGATTGCGATATCGGCCTCGCGCTGCGACAGCGAAAAGGAACGCGGCACCGGCACCAGTTGCAGCTTCAGTTCCGGATAGCGGGCCGTCAGCCGCCCAAGGCGCGGCGCCAGGAACGAGACGCCGAAGCCGTCGGGCGCGCCGATGCGCACTGTGCCGGCGATCGCCGTGTCGATCCGGCCGATCTGCGATTGCGCCGCCAGCATCTCCGTCTCCATCCGCTCGGCTGCCGTCAGGAAGATTTCCCCTTCGGCGGTCAGCTCGCAGCCATTCGGCCGGCGCACGAGAAGCCGGGTCTTCAAGGTTTCCTCGAGCGCCGTCACCCGGCGGCTGAGCGTGGCATGGTTGACGCCGAGCCGCTTCGATGCCGCCAGGATCTGCCCGGTGCGCGCCACGGCTAGAAACATTCTCACATCGTCCCAATTCATAGGCAGATACCTCGTCTCAACACCATGGACTTTAGTTTTTGCACAACGGTTGCTGAATATCGGAAATTGCTTTGTTGAAATCGTAGTGCGATCATGCCGCCACAATCAAGGTCTGGAGGAACCAACCATGTACGAACTCGGTCATTTCATCGATGGCAAGCGCGTCGCCGGCAAGAGCGGTCGCGTCAGCAACATCTTCAACCCGGCAACCGGCGAAGTGCAGGGCACCGTTGCGCTGGCGAGCGAGGCGGAGCTTGCGGCAGCGGTCGAAAGCGCCAAGGCGGCGCAGCCGAAATGGGCGGCCACCAACCCGCAGCGCCGTGCCCGCGTCTTCATGAAGTTCGTCGAGCTCCTGAACACGCATATGAACGAACTCGCCGAGATACTCTCGCGCGAACACGGCAAGACCGTCGAAGACGCCAAAGGTGACCTCGTCCGCGGCCTCGAAGTCTGCGAATTCGTCATCGGCATTCCGCATCTGCAGAAGAGCGAATTTACCGAAGGTGCAGGCCCCGGCATCGACATGTACTCGATCCGCCAGGCCGTCGGCATCGGCGCCGGCATCACGCCGTTCAACTTCCCGGCGATGATCCCGATGTGGATGTTCGCCCCGGCGATCGCCTGCGGCAACGCCTTCATCCTGAAGCCGTCCGAGCGTGACCCGTCCGTTCCGATGCGCCTCGCAGAACTGATGATTGAAGCTGGCCTGCCGGCAGGTATCCTCAACGTCGTCAACGGCGACAAGGGCGCCGTCGACGCGATCTTGACCCATCCGGATATTGCCGCCGTTACCTTCGTCGGCTCGACCCCGATTGCCCGCTACGTCTATGGCACGGCAGCGATGAACGGCAAGCGCGCCCAGTGCTTCGGCGGCGCCAAGAACCACATGATCATCATGCCCGACGCCGATCTCGACCAGGCCGCCAATGCGCTGATGGGCGCCGGCTACGGCTCGGCCGGCGAGCGCTGCATGGCGATCTCGGTTGCCGTCCCGGTCGGTGAAGAAACCGCCAACCGCCTGATTCAGAAGCTGACCCCGATGGTCGAAAGCCTGCGCATCGGTCCCTACACCGACGAAAAGGCCGACATGGGTCCGGTCGTCACCAAGGAAGCCGAACAGCGCATCAGAAGCCTGATCGACAGCGGTGTCGAGCAGGGTGCTGAGCTCGTGGTCGACGGCCGCGACTTCAAGCTGCAGGGCTATGAAAACGGCCACTTCATCGGCGGCTGCCTGTTCGACCATGTCACCCCGGACATGGACATCTACAAGACGGAAATCTTCGGACCGGTTCTCTCGGTCGTTCGCGCCAAGAACTACGAGGAAGCCCTCGACCTGCCGATGAAGCACGAATATGGCAACGGCGTCGCGATCTACACCCGTGACGGCGATGCGGCCCGCGACTTCGCCTCGCGCATCAACATCGGCATGGTTGGCGTCAACGTGCCGATCCCGGTTCCGCTCGCCTACCACTCCTTTGGTGGCTGGAAGTCCTCGTCCTTCGGCGACCTGAACCAGCATGGCCCGGACTCGATCAAGTTCTGGACCCGCACGAAGACCATCACCGAGCGCTGGCCCTCGGGCATCAAGGATGGTGCCGAGTTCGTCATGCCGACGATGAAGTAACGGGACATCAGATCCTCCCGCCTCAGGGCCTCCTTCGGGAGGCCCTTTTTTGTTGCGCGCCGGGGACCTCCCTCGGGAGCTCCTTTCCTGTTGCATGCCATGCTGCGCTGCAACTAATTTGATATCCCCGAGGCGCTGAAAATTGATTCGCGCCTCGGTCGAATATTGCAGGCATTTCGATCGTTCTTTTGCATGGAAGGCTCATCCGGGGGGATAGCCACAGTTCGCTGGGTTCACAAATGACGTCATCCTGTCGCAACGCGGCGCCTGTCTGTTAGCGGGCGGCCGCAAGCTGATTTCATTGAGAGAGGTTTTATCATGGTCGTGGCCGAAACGGCGTCGATGCAAGGGACGTCGACGCAGAGGGTACCGGACAATTTCCACCGCCTGTCGTTCAGCGGTAGCGGAAAAGAGTATTTTGGCATCTGGATCGTCAACGTGCTGCTGACGATCATCACGCTCGGCATCTATTCCGCCTGGGCAAAAGTCCGCCGCAACCGCTATTTCTATGGCAATACTGTGCTGCTCGGGCGCGCCTTCGAATATCATGCGAAGGGCAAGCAGATCCTGATCGGCCGAGTGATCGTGTTCGCCTACCTGATTTTCTACAACGTCATGCTGACCTTCGTGCCGATCGCCGGCATCATCCTTGCGCTGCTGCTGGTGGTCTTCTTGCCGTGGCTGGTCGTCAGGGGCCTGCGTTTCAGCGCCCGCGTCACCAGCTATCGCAATGTGCGGTTCGATTTCGTCGGCGGCGTCGGCGGTGCGTTCCTCGCCTTTATCGTCGGTCCGGTCATCTCGGTTCTGACGCTCGGAATCCTGGTGCCGCTCGCCAGCCGCTGGTCCTACCGCTACATCGGCAGCAACCTGCGTTACGGACAAAGGGCATTTACGACCGATCCTTCGGTCGGTGCGATCTACAAGTCCTGGTTCCTGTCGGCGGCCATCATCGTTGCTGGCCTGCTGATCATCGCCTTTATCGGTTTCCTCAACCTGGCCGTGATCATGACGCTGTTCGACGGTTCCTATGTGGCCACCCCGGAATTGCAGGTTTCGATGATTGCGTTGTTCGTCATCGGCTACATCGCGTTCTTCTCGATCTTCGGGGTCGCGACGCTGTTCTATCGTGCTGGCGTTCGCAACGTCGCCTGGTCGGCAACGACCTTCGACGGCAAGCATCAGCTGACGAGCGATCTGTCGCGGGGCCGTTACGCCTGGATCACGATCACCAACGTGATCGTCACCCTCCTCACACTGGGCCTGATGCGTCCCTGGGCTGCGGTGCGCATGACGCGCTATGTCAATGAACATACGGGTGTACATTTCGAAGGTAATGTCGGCGAGATGTTCGACAAGATCGCCCAGGAAGGTTCGGCCGTTGGTTCGGAGTTCATGGATTTCGAAGGCTTCGACTTTGGCTTCTAGCGTCACAGAGATTGCTGTTGGCGAGTGGCATCCGGCCGGTTCCAGCCGGTCGGCGCCCTCGCGGCTGATCGAAGATGGCGGCGGCGTCAAAGCCTTGGGTGAGGACGGTGTCGAACTTGCAGGCGGCGTGCTTGCCGCCGTCGACATTTCCGCGCGTGTCGGCGCCATTCCGCGTCGTGTCGAGTTTCCCGACGGTTCGCTGTTCGAGACGACCGACAACGACGCCATGGATCGCTTCCTCAAACGGAAGGGAAAAACCAGTCTCGTCCACGAGTGGGAGCGTTTCCACCCGCGCCTGATCGCGGTCGTTTTGGCGACCGTGCTCTGCGGCGTGGCCATCTATCGTTATGCCGTGCCGGCGCTCGTCGAAGTCGCCGTGCTGGTGACGCCGCCGATCGTGCCGAAGATCATGTCGGCAAGCACCTTGGAAACAATGGATCGAACGCTGCTCGACACGTCGGCGCTTTCAGCTGAGCGGCAGAACAAGATCCGTGACGGGTTCAACGCGATCGCGCGCCAGTCCGATCGCGGCGAGGGCGGATATAGGCTCAACTTCCGCAAGGGTGGCACCATCGGCCCGAATGCCTTCGCGCTACCCGACGGCACGCTGATTGTCACCGACGAGCTGATCGAGCTTGCCGGCGACGATACCGAAATGATCATCGGTGTGCTGGCGCACGAGATCGGTCACGTCGAGCTCGAGCATAGCCTGCGGCAGATCTACCGTGCCGCCGGCGTCGCCGGGCTGATCATGATGATCGGCGGCGACATCGGGTCCGGTGCTGAAGACATTCTGGTACAGGGCGCCGGTCTTTTGACGTTGTCCTACTCACGCGGCGCGGAAAGTGCTGCGGACAGGCACTCGGTCGAGTTGATGCAGAAGGCCGGCAGGGATTCGACGGCGATCGCCCGCTTCTTTGATCTGCTCGAAGACAAGCTCGATGACCACGGCGACACCAGCATCCTGTCGACCCATCCCGGCACGCCCGAGCGTCGCAAGGCAATCCTCGACTATGCTGCCCAGTTGCGTGCCGGGGCCCAATGAGCCTGCGGTTCTTGCCGTCCAGCGACCTGAAACGAAAACAGCGGGCCGAGGCCCGCTGTCCGTAACGCGAGTTCGGTTCGCGATCAGTCCTGCGGGCCGTCGTTGTAGCCGACCTTGTCGACCAGTTCCGATGCCTTCTTGCGGTTGGCGGCAATGTCGGCCAACGGCAGCTCGTCGGGCTTGATCGTGCCGAAGGACTTGACCACGTCGGAGGGCTCGGCACCCGGCAGCACCGGATATTCGTAGACCTGCTCGGCGTAGATCTTCTGGGCTTCGCCTTCCGACAGGAATTCCATCAGCTTCAGCGCGTTGTCCTTGTTCGGGGCGTTCTTGGCGAGTGCCATGCCCGAGATGTTGACGTGCGTGCCGCGGTCCTTGGCGTTCGGGAAGAGCACCTTGATGGCGGCAGCCCAATCCTTCTGTTCCGGCTCCTTCTCGTTGGTCAGCATCAGACCGACATAGTAGGTGTTGCCGAGTGCGAGGTCGCATTCGCCGGCGAGAATCGCTTTGGCCTGGTCGCGGTCGCCGCCGTCGGGCTTTTTGGCGAGATTGTTCTTGAGGCCCGTCAGCCACTTCTCGGTTTCGGCTTCGCCATGGTGGGCGATCATCGAGGCGAACAGGCCGATGTTGTAGGAGTGCTGGCCGTCGCGGGTGCAGATCTTGCCCTTCCACTTCGGATCGGCAAGTTCTTCATAGGTGATGTCGTCCTGGGCGACGCGGTCCTTGGAAGCGTAGACGACGCGGCCGCGCGTGGTGAGGCCGAACCAGTTGCCGTCAGGATCGCGGAAATGTGCCGGGATGTCCTTGCTGATCGTCTCGTTGACGACCGGCTGGGTGACGCCTGCGTCCTTGGCTTCGGTCAGGCGGCTGATGTCGACCGTCAGGATCACGTCGGCCGGCGAGTTGGCGCCTTCGGCCTGGATGCGCTCGACGAGGCCCTTGTCGAGGAAGAGCACGTTGGTGGTGATGCCGGTTTCCTTGGTGAAGGCGTCGAGCAGCGGCTTGATCAGATCGGGCTGCCGGTAGGAATAGATATTGACCTCACCGTCGGCCCAGGCGGCGCTCGTCGTAAGCAGGGTTGCCGTCAGGGACAAAACGCCCATCGCTGCTCTTGAAACGGACATCGCTTCCTCCATTTTCTTGTTTGAGCTAAGTTAACAAAAATGCTCATCTTTCTTGACCTCAGCGCCCAGAACAGTCAATCGGGAAACGGTTAACACTCAACAAGAAGTGAATTTTCGAGCTTTTTGGAATTGTTCCAAACTACGATCCGTCCTATATGATGAACTCGTGAACCTCTCGAATGCCGGAGTGAATGATGCGTCTGACGAAACAAACGAACTACGCGGTTCGCATGTTGATGTACTGCGCCGCCAACGGAGAAAAGCTCAGCCGCATTCCCGAAATCGCCAGGGCCTATGGCGTTTCCGAGTTGTTTCTCTTCAAGATCCTGCAGCCGCTGACCAAGGCCGGCCTTGTCGAGACCGTCCGCGGCCGCAATGGCGGCGTGCGCCTGCCGAAGCCCGCATCCGCCATCACCCTGTTCGATGTCGTCAAGGTAACGGAAGACAGCTTCGCCATGGCGGAATGCTTCGAGGCCGGCGAGATCGACTGTCCGCTCGTCGATAGCTGTGGCCTCAATTCGGCGCTCCGCAAGGCGCTCAACGCCTTCTTTGAGGTGCTTCAGGGCTACACGATCGACGACCTCGTCAAGGCGCGTCCCCAGATCAACTTCCTGCTCGGTCTCGAAGAAACGAAGCGTCCGCAGACCACGGCTGCCTGACGATCCAGGGCCTAGTGCATGTCACCTTAAATCGACCTCGTTTTAAGGACAAAGATATGCAGCAAATCAAAGTGCTACAGCGACCTTTGCGCGTCTGATAGAACGCGCGGCGCTGTAGCGGAGCTTCGCTGGGTTCACCCCTGCGGCAGATATTCCCGCAATATGAAATCGATCGCGGTCGGGTCGATTTCCGCCTTGTCGATGCGGAAGTCGGCACCATACTCCTCCAGATTCTGAAAGTAGGGATCGGCGAGCGACGCCGAAATCACCCCGATCGGCCCGATGTAACCCTGGTGCCGAAGCGCCGGCACGGTCTCGCGGAAATCGCGCTGCGGCTGAAGTCGGTTGTCCAGGAGGATCATCGACACCGGCTTGCCCGAGCGCAGGAACTCCAGCGCGCCCTCCATCGTCTGGCAGTAATGCAGCTCGATCTCGATATTGCTCACCTTGCGGATCAAGGCGCGCAGGATCAGGTTTTCAGTCGGATCGTCGTCAACGAGCAGGATGTGAGCTTTTCGCGTCATGACCGATACCCTTGCTGATTTGCAGGCGTCCTGTTCGTTGGGCGTGGTGTAGTGGGATACCACGCATCGGCTGTCACTGGATGATCTGTTCTCGGATCGCCTTCGCCACCATCTGGGTGCGGTTGACGACATCAAGCTTCTTCAGGATCGTTGCGGTGTGGGAATTCACGGTGTGCTCCGACACGGAAACGATGAGAGCGATCTCGCTTGCCGTCTTCCCGTGCGAGATCCACTTGAGAATTTCGGTCTCCCGCGGCGTTAGGCCCATGCCGGTCTTGTTGGCCAGCGCGATGCGATAGAAGTAGTCGAAGGCTGAGACCGCGTCATAGGCGACTTCGACATGCTCGGTGCGGCCGATGTCATCGCCATCACCGAGAAAGAGAACGGCGTAGCGCGCGCCGGTGGCAGCCGCATGCACGGGCACGCTGAGCAGCAGCTCGAAACCGAGCTGCACGAGCAAATTCTGGCTGGTGTCGCAGCCCGGGTCGTCCGTCCGCCAGATGGAGGAAATCGCCGACCGGTGCAGCGTCTTGTAGAAGAGGGAGTCACCGAAGCGGTGGCGCTTGTCGTATTCCTCGGCAAGCCCGGACGGAAGATCATGCAGCACCAGGCGGGTGGACAGCATGCACGCGTCGTTCTCGTTGCCGAGCTGAAGAATGCCGAAATGGCTGAAGCCGAACCTGAGCGCCATCGTGTGGAAGATGCGGAAGAAGTCTACGCGGTTCAGCGCTTTCTCAAGTTCGTCGCGAAGATCGTATCGCCTGTGATTTTCCAGCAAAGCCGCCACGGAATGGCTATCCCCTTGTCGTCGCGCGGCAGTCTATCCGGCGCGCCGGAGCGATCAACCGGCAAAGATCGGCGCCGGCATTGCTGGCAGCAAGCATCATGCCCGTCCCTCGGCAAACCTGCCGAAAGACGGCAAACTGTAAAAGGCGGCTGCCGGTCCCTCCCAAGGACGTCTGGGCACGTCGATTGTCTCCCCCGAGTTTTGTATACATTCTATTGCACAATCCTGTTGGTGATTTCTACCATAGTATCTTGGGATTGACGGAAACCTGTCGGTACCGAATCTCACTCTCGTGAGGCGAATGATCGTGTATTCCGCAGGCCCGCCGTTCGCGCTAGAATAAAGGCGGGCATCCGGGGCGAGACTAGCCCCGGTGGAGGGACGAACAAGGCACGTTGTAAACCCTGCGGAAACAGCCGGGAAGCCTTGGTTCGAAGGTGTCGCGCTGCATTGATTCGTCAGTCGATTCTAAAACAGTGGACAGAGATCCCGGCTCTACCTGCGGGCGAATTTTTCGCATAGACAAATTTATGCGGCGACTTATTGCAATGCGACGCCAAATGTCGTTCCATCCGGCCTTGACCGGGGGGCAACGGCATTCCGCGTCAGGAAAACTCGAGAACAAAAACAAATCTGGGAAGCAAAGCTCATGAAAAAGCTCACTACTCTGTTTGCAGCGACGGCGCTTGCCACGCTGATGGCCGGCTCTGCCTGGTCGAAGACGTTCGTCTATTGCTCGGAAGGTTCGCCTGAGGGTTTTGACCCGGGCCTGTATACCGCCGGCACGACGTTCGACGCGGCGGCACACACGGTCTACAACCGCCTGCTCGAGTTCAAGAAGGGCACGACCGAAGTCGAGCCGGGCCTTGCCGAGAGCTGGACGATTTCCGACGACGGTCTCGTATACACGTTCAAGCTGCGTCCGGGCGTCAAGTTCCAGACGACCGAGTTCTTCACGCCGACCCGCGAGCTGACCGCCGACGACGTGGTGTTCTCCTACGAGCGCCAGCTGAAGGCCGACAATCCGTGGAACAAGTACATCACCGGCGCTTCGTGGGAATACGCAGCCGGCATGGGCTTCCCGGAAGTCATCAAGTCGGTCGAAAAGGTTGACGACCTGACCGTCAAGTTCACCCTGACGCGCAAGGAAGCTCCGTTCCTCGCCAACATCGCAATGCCGTTCGCTTCGATCCTGTCGAAGGAATATGCCGACAAGCTGCAGGCTGACGGCAAGATGGAGCAGATGAACCAGATGCCGCTCGGCACCGGTCCGTTCGCCTTCGTCGCCTACCAGCAGGATGCTGTCATCCGCTACAAGGCGAACCCGGACTACTGGGGCGGCAAGCAGAAGATCGACGACCTCGTCTTCGCAATCACCACCGACGCTTCGGTTCGCTTCCAGAAGCTCCAGGCCGGCGAATGCCACCTGATGCCGTATCCGAACGCTGCCGACGTCGAAAAGATGAAGGCTGACCCGAACCTGAAGGTCATGGAACAGGCCGGCCTCAACGTCGCCTACCTCGCCTACAACACGACCCAGGCTCCGTTCGACAAGCCGGAAGTGCGCAAGGCGCTGAACAAGGCGATCAACAAGCAGGCAATCGTCGACGCCGTCTTCCAGGGCGCTGCCCAGCCGGCCGTCAACCCGATCCCGCCGACGATGTGGTCCTACAACGACAAGCTTGAAGACGACACCTACGAGCCGGAAGCAGCCAAGAAGATGCTCGAGGACGCAGGCGTCAAGGACCTGTCGATGAAGCTCTGGGCAATGCCGGTTTCGCGTCCGTACATGCTGAACGCTCGCCGCGCAGCTGAACTGATGCAGTCGGACTTCGCCAAGGTCGGCGTCAAGGTCGAGATCGTCTCTTACGAATGGGCCGAATACCTCGACAAGTCCAAGGCGAAGGATCGTGACGGTGCCGTCATCCTCGGCTGGACCGGCGACAACGGCGACCCGGACAACTTCCTCGACACGCTTCTCGGCTGCAATGCTGTCGGCGGCAACAACCGTGCGCAGTGGTGCAACCAGGAATTCGACACCCTCGTGAAGAAGGCGAAGGAAACCTCGGATATCGCCGAGCGCACCAAGCTCTACGAAGAGGCCCAGGCCGTCTTCAAGCGCGAGGCGCCGTGGGCGACGATCGACCACTCGCTCTCCGTCGTGCCGATGCGCAAGAATGTCGAGGGCTTCGTTCAGAGCCCGCTCGGCGATTTTGCCTTCGACGGCGTGGACATCACCGAGTAATTTAGTTAACTGATCCTTAAGGGGGCGTTTGCCAAGGGCAAGCGCCCCTCTTTGCATCCACTATAGCGACCCGAGTTCCTCCTGGAGCGCAAAAGGTCGCTGTGGCATTTCGACTTGCTGTATGCTTCGCCGTTAAGTGGGAAAGCATGCAGTGGTGCCAGCGGCGGGATACAATGCCGCGGCAACATGGCGCGGGGTTTAACATGTTCCGATTTCTCTTGGGGCGATTGGCTGTCCTGATACCGACCTTCGTCGGGGTCTCCATCATCGCCTTCTCCTTCATTCGCCTGCTTCCGGGCGATCCGGTGGCGCTGCTTTCGGGCGAGCGCGTCATGTCGCCGGAGCGGCATGCTGAAATTTCACATGCGCTCGGTTTCGACCGGCCGATCGTGGTCCAGTACCTCGACTATCTCTGGGGCGTGCTCCACGGGGATTTCGGTACTTCGATCGTGACCAAGAAGCCGGTCATCGACCAGTTCTTCGAGCTGTTCCCGGCGACCGTCGAGCTTTCGCTCTGCGCGATCCTGTTTGCGATCATCCTCGGCATTCCGGCCGGCGTGATTGCGGCGATCAAGCGCGGCTCGGCCATCGACCAGGCGATGATGGGCACCGCACTCGTCGGCTTCTCCATGCCGATCTTCTGGTGGGGCCTGCTGCTCATCATGCTGGTCTCCGGCATGCTGCAGTGGACGCCGGTCTCGGGCCGTATCTCGCTGATGTACTTCTTCCCGCCGGTTACCGGTTTCATGCTGATCGACTCGCTGCTGTCCGGCCAGGCCGGCGCCTTCAAGTCGGCGGTCAGCCACCTGATCCTGCCGACGATCGTGCTTGGCACCATTCCGCTTGCGGTCATCGCGCGCCAGACGCGCTCGGCGATGCTTGAAGTCCTCTCTGAAGATTACGTCCGCACGGCGCGCGCCAAGGGTCTTTCGACCTTCCGCGTCGTTGGCGTCCATGCGCTGCGCAACGCGTTGATCCCGGTGGTTACCACCATCGGTCTGCAGGTGGGCGTCATGCTCGCCGGCGCGATCCTGACGGAGACGATCTTCTCGTGGCCGGGTATCGGCAAGTGGATGGTGGATTCGGTGTCGCGTCGTGACTACGCCGTCATCCAGGGGGGCCTGCTGGTCATCGCTGCGGTGATCATGGTGGTCAATCTCATCGTCGACCTGCTCTACGGTCTGATCAATCCGCGTATCCGGCACTAAGGAGGGCGTCATGTCTCAAGCTGCTGCAACAAGCGCCGTTTCGACCGATCCGTCCCGCCGGGCGCGACTGGCCGAGTTCTGGTATTATTTCTCCGAGAACCGCGGCGCCGTCATCGGCCTCGTGTTCTTCCTGCTCCTCGTTCTGCTGGCGGTCTTTGCGCCGTGGATCGCGCCCCATGATCCGGTGGCGCAGTACCGTGATGCGGTTCTGGTTCCGCCGATCTGGCAGGAGGGCGGCCGCGCCGGCTACCTGCTCGGTACCGACGCCGTCGGCCGCGACATGCTGTCCCGTCTGATCTACGGCACGCGCTTCTCGCTGTTCGTCGGCGTCATCGTCACGACGTTGTCGCTCGTCGGCGGCATCGCGCTTGGCGTCATCGCCGGCTACTTCCGTGGCTGGGTCGATACCGTCATCATGCGCGTGATGGACATCATCCTCGCCTTCCCGTCGCTGCTGCTCGCCCTGGTGCTTGTGGCTGTTCTCGGACCGGGCCTCGTCAACGCCATGATCGCGATCGCGCTCGTCTTCCAGCCGCACTTCGTGCGCCTGACGCGCGCGGCCGTCATGAGCGAAAAGACCCGTGACTATGTCGTCGCCGCCAAGGTGGCGGGGGCCGGTCACGGCCGCCTGATGTTCAAGACGATCCTGCCCAACTGCATGGCGCCGCTGATCGTCCAGGCGACGCTCTCCTTCTCGAGCGCCATTCTCGACGCTGCAGCCCTCGGCTTCCTCGGCATGGGCGCCCAGCCGCCGACACCGGAATGGGGCACGATGCTCGCCGAAGCCCGCGAGTTCATCAGCAGCCACTGGTGGGTGGTCACGCTTCCGGGTATCGCGATCCTGATCACGGTGCTGGCAATCAACCTGATGGGGGACGGCCTGCGCGATGCTCTCGATCCCAAGCTGAAGAGGTCCTGATCATGGCGCTTCTCGAAATCGAAAACCTGGTCGTCGAATTCCAGACGGCCGCCGGTCCCTTCCGCGCCGTCAACGGCGTCTCCATGAAGGTCCACGAACGCGAGGTTTTGGCGATCGTCGGCGAGAGCGGCTCGGGCAAGTCCGTGTCGATGCTGGCCGCCATGGGACTTCTGCCCTGGACGGCGAAGGTGACGGCCGACAAGCTCACCTTC
Organism: Ensifer sp. 22460; assembly: GCF_052044935.1. Taxonomy (NCBI): domain Bacteria; kingdom Pseudomonadati; phylum Pseudomonadota; class Alphaproteobacteria; order Hyphomicrobiales; family Rhizobiaceae; genus Ensifer; species Ensifer sp. 22460. The sequence continues at coordinate 391,902 of NZ_JBQENZ010000001.1, read as the reverse complement.
AACGGCCGCGACCTCTTGGGCATGTCGGCGAACGAGCGACGCAAGATCATCGGCAAGGACATTGCCATGATCTTCCAGGAGCCGATCGCCAGCCTCAACCCGTGCTTCACCGTGGGCTTCCAGATCGAGGAAGTGCTGCGCATCCACATGGGTCTCGACAAGGCCGGTCGCCGCAAGCGGGCGATCGAACTGTTCGAGGCGGTCGGCATTCCCGATCCGGCCGAGCGGCTCGGTCACTTCCCGCATCAGATGTCAGGCGGCCAGTGCCAGCGTGTGATGATCGCGATCGCAATCGCCTGCAACCCGAAGCTTCTGATCGCCGACGAGCCGACCACTGCGCTCGACGTGACGATCCAGAAGCAGATCCTCGACCTGCTGATGAAGCTGCAGGCCGAGCACAAGATGGGCCTGATCATGATCACGCACAACATGGGCGTGGTCGCGGAGACCGCCGACCGGGTGGTCGTTCAGTACAAGGGCCGCAAGATGGAAGAGGCCGACGTGCTGACGCTCTTCGAAAATCCGAAGAGCAACTATACGCGCGCACTTCTGGCGGCTCTGCCGGACAATGCGACCGGCGATCGTCTGCCGACGATCTCCGAACTCTTCGTCGATGAAGGAGCGGCCCAATGAGCGTGATCCTCGAAGCGCGCAACCTGGTGCGCGACTACCATATCCCCGGCGGCCTTATAAAGAAGGCAAAGACCGTTCATGCCTTGAAGGGCGTGAGCTTCAGCGTCGAACAGGGCAAGACGCTGGCGATCGTCGGCGAGAGTGGTTGCGGCAAGTCCACGCTTGGCCGCATCCTCACTCTGATCGATCCGGCGACCTCGGGCGAGCTGTTGATCGAAGGCAAGAAGATCGACATCGCCAAGGGCGACATGACGCCGGAGATGCGCCGCAAGGTGCAGATCGTCTTCCAGAACCCTTACGGCTCGCTCAACCCGCGTCAGAAGATCGGCGACATCCTGATGGAGCCGCTGGTCATCAATACCGATACGCCCGCCGACGAGCGTCGCGATCGGGCGATGACGATGTTGAAGAAGGTCGGTCTCACCGACCTGCACTTCAACCGCTACCCGCACATGTTCTCCGGTGGCCAGCGCCAGCGTATCGCCATTGCGCGCGCGCTGATGCTGAACCCGAAGCTGCTGGTGCTCGACGAGCCGGTATCGGCGCTCGACCTTTCGGTTCAGGCACAGGTCTTGAACCTGCTCGCCGATCTGCAGGACGAGCTCAAGCTGACCTACGTCTTCATCAGCCATGACCTCTCGGTCGTGCGTTACATCGCCGACGACGTCATGGTGATGTATTTCGGCGAAGCCGTCGAATATGGCAGCCGTGACGAGGTCTTCGCCGATCCGAAACACAGCTATACCAGGACGCTGTTTGCCGCGACGCCGCGTGCGGACGTGGAGAGCATCAAGGCACGATTGGCGAAGAAGAAGCAGGCGGCCTGATCCATCACCGCTGATTTTCGCCGAGGAAACAAGAGAAGCCGGGCAGCCACTGCCCGGCTTCTTTGACATCAAGACACGATGGTGTAGAGGTGTCGCGCCGCCTTCACTTCTCGCCTCTGGGCGGCGGGCAGCCGCTTTTCGGCCGGACGACCGTTCGGCCCAACCTCAGGAACACGATCATGGAAATCAAGCGTTTCGAAACCGGCCCCCGTATGAGCCAGGCCGTGGTCTACAACAACACCGTTTACCTCGCCGGCCAGGTCGGTAACGCCGGTGACGATGTCGTGACGCAGACGAAGCAGGCGCTTGCCGAAGTCGACCGTCTTCTGGCGCTCGCCGGCACCGACAAGACCCGCATCCTCTCGGCCACCATCTGGCTTGCCGACATGGCCGATTTCCCGAAGATGAACTCCGTCTGGGATGCCTGGGCTCCGCAGGGCCATACCCCCGCGCGCGCTACCGGCGAAGCCAAGCTTGCGACCCCGGAATACCTCGTCGAGGTCATCGTCGTCGCTGCCGCCTAAGCCCTGCGGTACGGGCTTTTCCGCATCACGCTTTCAGCGCCGTCGGACCTCCTGTCCGGCGGCGTTTTTCGTGGCGCCGCTTGGGTCGCGCAGGGAACCAATTGGCGAGCCCGCACGTTATCGTCCGAACCAAGAATCTGGCCAAAAAACCGGGCCAACCTTTGGGAGGACTGTCTATGCTCTATTGGCTACCACGGGTCTGTGTCCTTCTTTTCGCGGGCGTCCTGATCGCTTTCGGTCTCATTCCGGACACCGCTGCGGGTGTCGCTAACACCTTGCTCGTCATCATTCTCGGCCTCGGTCTGCTCTCGCTGACCCTGCATATCTTTCCACCGGAACGTCATTGATCGAGCGCGATCCAGGCGGCGTGCCGCAATCTGAGGCGAAGCCTGCGGCTGGGCAGTTCGATGTCCTGCCCGCAAGACCGGACGGCAGTCGCGCGTCCGTGCCTGAAGGACAGCGAGGCATGCCTGAGGGACAGCGAGGCGTGATCTTGGAAACCTTGCGGCGAGCCGGTGCTTCACACGAGTACAAGCGCGCAAGACGCATTGTCGAAGAGGAGGCGGCCGTTGCGACGGCGGCGCCGTCGACCGCGCCGCGGCGTGACGGTATCGATCTGATGGTTGCCTGGAGCATCGTCGGCCTCTTCGTCATTGCCGGGTCCGCTGCCATCTACACCATGGAGACGATCCTGCTGCCCATCACGCTCGCGATCGTTGTCGGTATCGTTCTCGGGCGCACGGCTGACGCACTGGCGCGCTATGGTTTGCCGCCGATCTTCGGCGGCCTGCTGCTGGCGATGATTTTCGTGATCGGTCTGTCCTTCCTCGTCAACGCATTGCTCGGCCCGCTGACGGCACTCGCCTCCGAAGCGCCGAAGCTTGCCGAGGGCGTCGTGGCGCGCATCATGCCCTTTGTCGACCGGTTTGAGTGGTTGCGGCTGGCGGTCGCGCGGAGCGTAGGGAACGATGCGATTGCCGATACCGTTATGAAGAACGCCGGCCCGATGCTCGCTGCCACCGTCGGGGGACTGACACCGGCCCTCGTACAGACTTTGATCTTTCTCGCAGCGCTCGGTTTGTTTCTGCTTGGCCGGCTGGAACTGCGCAAAGCCATCATTCTCGCCTTTGCCGGCCGCGAGCAGCGCCTCAGCGCCATCCGCATCATGAATGCCATTGAAGATGCACTGGCGCGGTACTTCTCCATCGCCAGCCTGATCTATCTGGCACTCGGAACTGTGACGATGGTCATCGCACTCGTCGGTGGCCTCGCCATGCCGCCGCTCTGGGGCCTGTTTGCTTTTGTCTCAAGCTTCATTCCCTATCTCGGCGTGACGGTGATGACGCTGAGCCTTGTCGTCGGCGGGCTGATGACGCACGAGGTGCTGTGGCTGGCGCTGGCGCCGGCCGTGGCTTTCTTCGTCGTTCACCTGGCCATGGAAAATCTCGCCATTCCGGCCATCCTCGGCAGTGAACTCGAGGTGAATCCGTTTCTGGTGTTCATTGCGATCGTCTTCTGGACCTGGATGTGGGGCGCGGTCGGCGCCATGCTGGCGCTGCCGCTTTCTCTCATCGTCCTTGCAATCGTCGAAGAAATCCGTGAGCAGCCGCCGGAACGGCAACTGCCTGGCTGAAGGGGAAAGATCAGCGCCGAGCCGAGCGGGCGTGCTCGTCGAAGAACAACGCCTGGCTGATCAGAGCCTTCACCATGTCCGGATTGAACGGCTTGGTCACGAGGAAGGCCGGTTCCGGCCGCTTGCCAGTGAGCAGTCGCTCGGGGAAGGCGGTGATGAAGATCACCGGCACCGTCGCCTGCGTGAGGATTTCGTTGACGGCATCGATGCCCGAGCTGCCATCGGCGAGCTGGATGTCGGCGAGCACCATCCTCGGGGATGTCTTGCGATAGAGATCCAGCGCCTCCTGATGGGTGCGGGCGATGCCCGTGACCCTGTGGCCGAGGCTTGTCACCATGTCTTCGATGTCGAGCGCGATCAGCGGCTCGTCCTCGATGATCAGCACATCGGTTGCGACCTGGCGTGAGATGTCTTCCGAGGCAACCGTCAAGAGCTTCGAAAATTCGCCTTGGCTCAGACCCATGATCTCCGCCGCATCGGCGATCGAGAAGCCTTCGACCGAGACGAGCAGGAAGGCTTGGCGCGGCGCAGGCGCGATCAGCGACAGGTTCGCGGCCGCCTGTTGTTCCCAGGCAAACGGCGAGGCGTTTTCCGTCCGATCGATCGAAATCTTCTCGAACTGCGAGCAGAATAGCTTGTAGAGGCTGATTCGATCGTTCGACGTATCCGGGAAGAGGCCGATGTCTTCGATGAGGGCTTCGAGAACGGCGGCCACATATCCGTCACCCGCGGCCTGCGAACCGGTGACGGCGCGGGCGTAGCGGCGCAGGAAGGGCAGGTGTGGCGCGATCCGGGTCGAAAGGGACATCAACGACTTCCTTAGGTGCAATACGATTCGTTTGTTTTCTGAGGATAGGGGACATCTGGCGGAATACGTGAATGGTTTTGAACACGTTTTTCGGCCTAGAGCAAATCCGGCACACTCGCCAGGCGGTCTTCTGTGCGGATGGTTGGAAAACAACGGAAAGGCCGCAAGCGGCGGTAGATGCGGAACATGGACGACGGGACCGAAAGTGGGGAAGGGCAGGGCGGAGGACCGGGTGTGGCCGCGGAAAATTCGGATGCCCACGGGCTGATCGGCGCCAGATTGAAGGCGCTCTATCAAGCGCTGGAACAGGAGCCGGTTCCTGAGCTCTTCGTCGATCTGCTTGAAAAGCTGGAGAAAGCGGAAGCGGCGGCGGCTGAGCGCGGGCCTTGAGCCTAACCCGCCTTAACGGAAGAAACGGGCCAAGGCCCGTTTCTCCATTGTTCGTGCCGATCAGCAGGCGGCCTCATAGCGGCGGCCGTAGCGGTCGCGATAGATGCAGCGGCCCGGTTCGTTGGCATTCCCGATGAGTGCACCGGCAACGCCGCCGATCGCTGCGCCCACGGCAGCACCTCTGACATTGCCCGTTGCTGCGCCGCCGACAATGGCGCCACCGGTTGCGCCGATTGCCGCACCCTTTTCTGTTTGCGTGCAGGCGGCCAGCGGGAGAATGAGGCTTGCTACGATCAGTATCTTCTTCATGACGCGTTCCTATCCGGTTGCTCTGTTGAACATAGAATCGGTTACTTGAATTTGATTTGTCGGGACTGATGACGAACAGAATGACGACAATGAGGCATCTGTCGCACCCGGTGCCGCGTCATTGGCCAGCTTTGACTTGCTCGCAATGGGCGAGCTACGTGTGGTGTGTCCTTGCCTCCCAGCATCTCCTCCATCGCTCGGCCGCAGTCGCAGCACTTGTTATCGTTGCGAAAACGACGACTGCTGCGTTTTGTTCCATAGCCGCCGGTCCGGCATAGCATCTCTCGCCGGCAGCGACGGCTGCCGGAACGGCGTCCATGCGCATCTGAAGCGCGAGGCATGGGCGCGGCGAACGCGCTACGTGGGCAAAGGTTCCAACAAAAATTAGATCTCGTCCGGTGGAACAGGAGGGCAGTCGTCCCCGTTTGCCGTTCTCAAGTTTGACGTTGGGGAGCATGCCCATGGAACACATAGCTGCCATCATGGTCCTGGTCGGCTGCATGCAGGCCACGGACGCCTGCCGCGAGGTGCCGGCGCCGACCGAGGCGTTCGAAACCGTAGACGAATGCCGCGAACTGCTTTCGCCGGCGATCAAGGCGACCGCCGGGGCCTTCAAGCACGCCTATGGTGCCTGCGCCGAGGTTGACCCGGCTCTGCTTGTCGAGGACGCGACCATCGAATGGCACGTCACTCCTGCGGGCCGCTTGCAGGTCAAGGTGCAGGTCGATGATGGCAGTTACACGGTTGCCGCGCGCCACGACAGCCATGCGAAGACCCGCAACTGAGTTCACGGGCCGCGCGTGTGGCGGCCCATCAAACCGAAAGGCAAAGCAATGAATTGGGATATCGTCGAAGGCAAATGGCATGAACTGAAAGGCAAGGTGCAGGCGCAATGGGGCAAGCTCACCAACGACGATCTCGACGTCATCGATGGTCGTCGGCAGGAGCTTGCGGGGCGTATTCAGGCCCGCTACGGGGTCGCACGCGACGAGGCGGAGCGTCAGATCGACGAGTGGATGTCACGGCGCTAGGAAAAGGGTCGACACAAGCTCGGCAACCAGAGGCGCGTAAAGTTGCAAACAGAAGAAGACAGGCGATGACATAAGAAAAACCGCCCGGCCCTGGCCGCGGCGGCTTTTCAATTGTCTTGCGGAAGCTTGGTTATTTCTTCTGTGCCATCCGTTCGCGCCGGCGAAGTTCTTCGAGAAGATGTTCGAGTTTCGCACTCTGATCTTCGCTGCTATTGACGTAAAGATCGCGCATCGTCTTACCGATGTGAAGATTGCCAGCCTGGAGATCTTTTCTCTCCCGACCCGCTGCAACCGCCGTTTTCCAGATATGTGCTATCGGCATCTTCATTTCGACCCTGCATATTCCATGGAGGAGGAACGTCAGAGTATCTCGAATGTTCCGGGCATTTCCGGTACAAACCGTCTCGATTTGGGACTCTTTTGTCTATCATGGCAAATGAATGGTTAATGTCCGTGGGAATGAAGATTTTCTCAGAGCGCATTTCATAAGATATTTGGAACAAAGTGATAGTTGTGGCGTTTGCTTTGCAGTAATCCTGGCAAGGAGAATTGCTATGTTATACTATGCGCTTGTCTTCCTCGTTGTGGCAATCATAGCGGGTGTACTTGGTTTCGGTGGCGTTGCGGGTACCTCGGCGGGTATCGCGCAGGTCCTTTTCTTCCTCTTCCTCGTCTTCCTGGTGATTTCGCTGGTCGCGGGCCTGGTGCGTCGAGGCTGACGGGAGCGGTCGCAAACGCAAGGTAGTTGGACATGGGCGGCGGCAACGTCGCCCTTCTTGCATCCGCAGGTCCGCTCCGTCGGCTCGCCTTGCTTGCCCTTGCAGGCCCGCTTGGCTATTGATGCCGATACCGCCGCTTTTGCCTTGAGGATACCGAAGATCATGAAATCGCTGGAACTGCTCGTCGAGCAGATCATCCTCTCCAGCCGCTCGCTGAAGAAGAAATGACGTTGGCGCCGTGGCTCGAGCAAAGCCGCGGCTTGTCTTGATCGGAAAACGGGGCAGCTGCAAATGAAGACTGACGTAGTGGTTCTTGGCGCCGGCATCGTCGGTATCTCCACCGCCATCCATCTGGCGCGGCGCGGCAAGTCGGTGGTGCTTCTCGACCGTCGCGGCGCCGGCGAGGAAACCTCCTACGGCAATGCGGGGCTGATCCAGCGCGAGGGTGTGTTTCCCTATGGCTTCCCGCATGATTTCGGCGCGCTCTTCCGTTACGCGCTGAACAACACGATCGACGCGTCCTATCATTTCCGGGCCTTGCCGGGGCTGGTGCCGTTCCTGGCGCGGTACTGGTGGCATTCGGGCTTTACCCAGCACCAACGCATCGCCCATCTCTATGCGCCGCTGATCGAGCATTCGATCAGCGAACACCAGGACCTGATCGCGGCGTCAGGCGCGGGCGAACTCATCCGTAAAGACGGCTGGATGAAGGTTTTCCGCACCGAGAAGCAGCGCGATTCGGCCTACAAGGAGGCGGAGAAGCTTTCGGCTGGCTTCGGCGTCAATCACCAGAAACTGTCTTCAAGCGAACTGAAGACGATCGAACCGTCCATCAAGGCTGATCTCGTCGGCGGTCTGCGCTGGAGCGATCCCTGGTCGATCCGCGACCCGCACAGTCTCAACAAGGCTTATCTCGCCTATTTCCAATCGCTGGGCGGGCGCCTCGTTTCCGGCGACGCAGCCACGACTGAACATATCCTCGAAGGTCCCGGTTGGCGCGTCGCGACACCGGAGGGCCCGCTCGAGACCCGCGAAGTCGTCGTGGCGCTCGGTCCTTGGGCCGACACGGTCACTCGCAAGCTCGGCTACCATATCCCGCTCGCGGTCAAGCGCGGCTACCACATGCACTATGGCATGCAGGAGGGCGCGCAGCTCAACAACTGGGTGCTTGATGCCGAGAAAGGCTATTTCCTGGCGCCGATGCTGCGCGGCATCCGTCTGACGACCGGCGCCGAATTCGCCTGGCGCGATGCGCCGAAGACGCCGGTACAATTGACCCGCGCCGAACGGGTGGCGCGCGAATTCTTCCCGCTTGCCGAACGCCGCGACGAAGAGCCGTGGATGGGCGCGCGCCCCTGCACGCCGGATATGATGCCTGTCATCGGCAAGGCGCCGCGCCACGAGGGCCTGTGGTTTGCCTTCGGCCATGCGCATCACGGCATGACGCTCGGGCCAGTCACCGGACGGGCACTGGCGGAAGCGATGACCGGAGAAAAGACGGTCATCGATATCGCGCCATACCGCCCGGAGCGTTTCCTCGTCTAAAGCAAGTCCAGGAAAAGTGCGAAGCGGTTTTCTCCCGGAATTGCACCATTTCAAGGAGAATAAGCCACGTGCGGGAGGCTGCCTGGCAATGTTTGAACAAGGCCGGAGTAATGCTTCCGGCCTTGTTTGCTTTTGACAAGCCGGTCTAGGCGTTGGTGCCGCCGTCGATGGTGAATTCGGCGCCGGTGACGCCGCGGCTATCGGGGCCCGCAAGCCAGGTGACGAGACCCGCCACGTCTGTGGCGTCGTTGAAGCGGGGAATGGCCATCAGCCCGCGCTGCGGACCGGCGTGCTCACCATCGGCGGGGTTCATGTCGGTATCGGTCGAACCGGGATGGACGATGTTGACGGTAATGCCCCTCGGCCCGAGGTCCCGCGCCACCGCCTTGGTAAAGCCGACGAGCGCGGATTTGCTCAGCACATAGAGGCTCATCCCCGGCCACGGAACGCGGGCGGCAAGGTTGCTGCCGATCGAGATGACGCGTCCGCCCTCGGGCATGTGCGCCGCTGCAGCACGCGTTGCAAGGAACACCGCCTTCACATTGACGTCGATCGTCCGGTCGAAATCCTCGGCAGTCACCTCCGTCACTGTTCCGGCATCGAACACGCCGGCATTGTTGACGAGGATGTCGATGCGGCCGTGCTTCTCGGCAACCGCGCCGACAGCAGCCTCGACCGCGCCCGGATCGCGGTTGTCCGCCAGAATCGCCAGCGCCCTGCCGCCGCCCTTGGTGATCTCCGCCACCAGTGCCTCAGCCTTTGCCTTGGACTGGCTGTAGGTCACCGCGACGGTTGCGCCTTCATCCGCCAGACGTTTTGCGATCGCCGCGCCGATGCCGCGACTGCCGCCCGTCACCAGAGCCACCTTGTTTTTTAAGCTCGTCACTGGTCTCTCCATATATGTAGTGATCGATACATATATGGAGAGACGACTTGCCAGTCGCTGTCAAGCGATTTATGTATTGATCGATACAGAAAGGAGCCGTTCCGATGTCGAGCCGTGGCCGTCCACGCAATTTTTCCCGAGAGGAGGCGCTCGCGAGCGCCATGCGGCTCTTCTGGGACAAGGGCTACGACAACACGTCGCTAACCGATCTGACCCAGGCGATGGGGCTGAAACCGCCGAGCCTCTACGCCGCCTTCGGCAGCAAGGCACAGCTCTTCATCGAGGCCGTCGATCTCTATGGCCGGACGGACGGCGCCGGCATCTGGGATGAGCTGGAAACGGCCCCAACGGCCAAGGCGGCGGTCCATGACCTCTTGAGACGGACCGCTGACAATTTCACCCGCGGCGCGGAGCCGCGCGGCTGCATGGTCGTGCTTTCGGCGCCGCAGATGGCGGGCGGGGATGCGGAGGTCTGTGAGGCGTTGAAGGCGCGCCGGCTTGAGAAGCAGGTCGCACTGGAGCGGCGGCTTGAGCGCGGCGTTGCGGACGGCGATCTGCCTGAGGGCACGCCGTGCGCGGCAATCGCGGCCTATGTCGCCTCGCTCCAGCATGGAATGTCGATCGAAGCCCGCGACGGGGCAACACGGGAAACCTTGCTGGCGATCGCCGACTGCGCCGCCGCCGGCTGGGACGCCATGGTCGCGGCATCGATCAAGCCGAACTGAGCGGCCGAACTGAGCGCTTGTCTTAAAGCGTCAATGGCCGGAGGGAGAGCCCTCCAGCCAAGGCCGTCGGTCAGCCGTTACTGTGCCGGCTGGGTCATGCCGGGAGTTGTGCCCGGCGTCGAGTTCGGGGTCGAACCCTGCGTTTCGGGCGTCGGGGTGCCTTGCTGCGGCGTCGCTTCGGGCGCCGGCTGGGTCGTCGTTTCACCAGAGGGCGCCGTGCTGCTATCGGCCGGCGGAGTAACCCGACCCGTCGTGCCTGGTGTCGCGGTACCCGGTGCCGTCGTGTCCGGAGTTGCCTGACCCGTTGCCGGCTGGTCCGTAGTCGGCGGCGGTGCCGCGGTATCGGCGGTATCCCGGCTCAGTTCAGCCGGCAGCCAGGCGATCAGCGCCAACACCAGACCGGCGAGCAGGATGATGACGATCGGCCAGTTGCTGCGCCCCGACCGGGCCGGAGGCACATCGCTCATCTGCGCTTGCGTCTGCGGCAGAGGCTGCCCTGTCACCGGATCGATCACCGGCTTTTCCTTGAACTCTTCGTGCTGGTTCATTGCGTTCATCCTTTTCTTGGCGTCCTCCTGGCCTCAGGCGACTGCTCCTGAACCTTCCGGGCAGCCGTAGGCAGCGGATTTCGCGCCGTCGCGAAGCGACAAGGGCGCCCGGAGGGCGCGTGGCATAACCGTAAACGCGTGAAAATATGCAATGTTCCGGACGCTACAACCCAAGGGACGCTTGCGCGCTGCCGTCGGCTTTACATCTCCCTTCTCGGCTGCAAGAAATAGAGTGCGCACGGAGGATGGGCGGCATGACCGATACAGCGTTTGGCAAGGGCACTTTTGTCGGCCGCGTCTGGCGTCCCGATCTCGGCGGGCCGTCGCTTGTCACGATCCGCGACGGCGCTCTGTTCGACATCACCTCGAAGGCAACGCCGACGATGCGCGACCTGCTTGAGCTCCCGGATCCGGTCGCGCATGTGCGCTCCGTAGCCGGCGAGCGGCTTGCCTCGCTTGAAGAGTGTCTCGCGCGGAAAGCGGATGCATCGACCCTCCATCTCATCGCGCCCTCGGACCTGCAGGCAGTGAAGGCCTGTGGCGTCACCTTCGCGCGCTCGATGATCGAGCGCGTCATCGAGGAGAGGGCGGCGGGCGATGCGTCCCGCGCCGAAGCGATCCGCAGCCGCGTCACCGCCGTCATCGGTGACAGCCTGCGCAACCTGAAGCCCGGCTCGGCGGAAGCAGCCCGCGTCAAGGCAGCGCTCCAGGAGGAGGGCGTCTGGTCGCAATATCTGGAAGTGGGCATCGGCCCGGATGCCGAAGTCTTCACCAAGGCCCAGGTGCTCTCGGCGGTCGGCCCTGGTGCCGCTGTCGGTCTGCACCCTGCCTCGCGCTGGAACAATCCGGAGCCGGAGATCGTGCTCGCGGTCTGCTCCAGAGGCCAGGTCAAGGGCGCAACACTCGGCAACGACGTCAACCTGCGCGACATTGAGGGCCGCTCCGCGCTGCTTCTCGGCAAGGCTAAGGACAACAATGCCTCCTGCGCCATCGGCCCCTTCATTCGCCTGTTCGACGAAACCTACACGATCGACGATGTCCGCAAGGCCGAGCTCACCCTGCTTGTCGAAGGGGAGGACGGCTACCGGCTCACCGGCCGAAGCTCGATGGCGGAGATCAGCCGCGATCCGCTCGATCTCGTCGCCCAGACCATCGGTCCGCACCACCAATATCCCGATGGCGTCATGCTGTTCATGGGCACGCTCTTTGCCCCTGTCGAAGACCGCGACGAACCCGGCCAGGGTTTTACCCACAAGCTTGGCGACGTGGTGACGATTGCCAATGCCGAACTCGGCCGGCTGACCAACACCGTCAGGCTTTCGACGGAATGCGCGCCCTGGAATTTCGGTGCTGCGGCGCTGATGCGCAACCTCGCAGGACGCGGCCTGCTTTAGCGCGATCGGCCGCTTCCTTTGCCCGACCTATTCCGGTCGCGGGTAGCTACGTCATTTTCCGCATGACCCAGAGCGCCCGGCCGGGGTGGGCGATGTCGGGCACGACTTGAAGCCGCGCATCGTCCTTCAGCCGTTCCGCCTCCGCGGCGTCGAGAAACAGGACCTGCCGATCGGTTTCGTTCGCGTTCGGCGTAATCCACCAGCGCCGATTCTCGCAACAAAGACCGGCTTCCGGATTTTCCTGGATATACTCGATCGCATATTCGGCGTCCGTCTTTCTGCCAGCATCGAACATGGGCCGTCCTCCGCCTGTGATCGCTTGCAAGTGGCCATTATGCGCCTGCTGCGTAGCTTTGGGCAGCCCGGACGTGTTCTCCCGCCAATCGCCTCTGCAGCATGCGCCGCACCAGTCCCCCGGCGCGTCAACATCGGCCTTTTCATCCGCCCGGCAGGCGCATAGGCTCGCGAGCCTGAGTTGTCCTTGTTCCCGGGAGTTCCCGTTCCATGCGTGACCTGCACTTGCCTGGCCGCTCCGTCGTCATGGGCCGGCATGGCGCCGCCGCCACCTCGCACGCCCTTGCCACGCTCGCCGCCATCGAGATTCTGCGTCGCGGCGGCAATGCCGCCGACGCCGCGATTGCCGCCTGCGCCGTGCAATGCGTGGTGGAGCCGGGCTCGACCGGCATCGGCGGCGACAATTTCGTTCTCTTCGCCCCCGCCGGCACCAATCTCGCCGAAGGCGGTCGGGTCTATGGCCTCAACGGTTCGGGTCGCGCGCCCGAGGGCCTCACCGCCGAACACCTGCTGAAACAGGGACTGAACGAGATCCCGCTCACCTCGGTGCACGCCGTCACCATCCCCGGCGCGGTCGATGCTTGGAGCAAGCTGAACCGGCGTTTCGGTTCCATGCCGCTCGGTGAACTGCTGCAGCCCGCCATCCGCCACGCGGAGGAGGGATTTGCGGTCACCGAAAGGGTCGCCGTCGATTGGAAACGCAACGAAGACAAGCTGAAGGCGGACCCCAACAGCGCCCGCATGTGGTTGAAGGACGGTCGCGCCCTGCGGACCGGTGAGGTCTTCCGCCAGTCCGAGCACGCGAAAGTCCTGCGGGAGATCGCCGCCAAGGGCCGCGATGGTTTCTATTCAGGCTGGGTCGCCGAGGACATGGTGGGCTACCTGCGCAGCCTCGGCGGCATGCACGCGCTCGACGATTTCGCCACGCAGGAGGCCTTCTGGGTCGATCCGATTTCTACGACCTATCGCGGCATAGAACTTCTGGAAATCCCGCCAAGCGGAGTCGGCATTACCACCTTGCTGATACTCAATATCCTGAGCGGCTTCGATCTGAAGAAATACGATCCGGTCGGCGTCGAGCGTTTCCATATCGAAGCCGAGGCGACGAGGCTGGCCTTCCAGGCGCGTGACAGGTATGTCGCCGACCCCGACTTTGCCGATGTGCCGGTGCAAAAGCTGCTTTCAGCCGCCTTTGCCGACGATTTGCGCGGCCGCATCGACCTGAAGAAGGCCATGCCGGCGGTTGGTCCAGCCGGTGCCACCACCTATCGCGACACCGTCTACATCGGCGTCGTCGACGAAAAGGGCAACGCCTGTTCCTTCATCAATTCGCTGTTCTGGCCTTACGGCACCGGCCTCAGCAGCCCGAAGACCGGTGTTCTGCTGCAGAACCGCGGCGTCGGCTTTCGCGTCGATCCCGCCCACCCCAATTGCGTGGGGCCGCGCAAACGCCCGCTGCACACCATCATTCCGGCCATGGCGATGAAGGAGGGCAAGCCGTGGCTCTCCTTCGGGGTGATGGGTGGCGGCTTCCAACCGGTTGGGCAGAGCCACGTGCTGACCAACATCGTCGATTTCGGCATGAACGTGCAGGAGGCGATCGACTGCGCCCGCGGTTTCCACCAGATGGGCCGCTTCGAGGCTGAACGCGGCATCCGCGAGGACGTGCTGAAAGGGCTCGCCGCATTCGGCCACGAGATCAAGATGGCCGAGATGCCGCACGGCGGCGGCCAGGCGATTATGATCGATTCGGTCAACGGTGTGCTGCAGGCGGGCTCGGACCCGCGCAAGGACGGCTGCGCCCTGGCTTTCTAGGCTTGGCGGACTGCCATCGGGCAGATTACGCGCGGCAAGACGCGCGTTAGCGGCGGCCAACGGGCCGTTCTGTTACATATTCGGATGTATTGCAGGAAGAGTTTGGCTGGGGAACCTGGATTCGAACCAGGACTAACGGAGTCAGAGTCCGCTGGTCTACCGTTAACCTATTCCCCAAGGTCGCTGTCGGGCGCTGCCCGTCGCGTCGGTGTGGCGGGCTTATAAACAAAAGCGCGGCCAATGCAAATACCTTTTGGCAAAAAAATGCGATCTCGATGTGGCGGCGGGATTTTTGCACCGATTTGCCGGTACCGACGGTACGTCGTGGTGCCGCCCATTTGCGGCCGGGCGGCGGCGCTGGACACGATTGCGAGGGGGTGCAGATCGCCATCGCCGTCCGCAGTGTTGACCGTATCCGGCCTTACCCCTTGGCAGCACAGTCAAAAACAGTTTGGCGAATGGGGCTGGCGCTGGTACAGTCGCGCCAACGAAAATCGAGAGAGCGCCTTGAGCGGCCCCTGGGCTTGCGCGGCGCCATGGTTGAGACAAGTGAAAGACCCCGATCACGGCGAAAAGCCGTCCGAATCCGGGGCGTCGGCAGCAGGCCGCAGTGATGGATCGAAGCTCGGTCCGCGCAACGGCAAGGGCAAGCGGAAACGACGCAAGTCGTCTGCTTCGCCGTCTGCAATTGCCAGCCAGCCCGGCACTGCCGGCATGGCACGGCGTCCCGCAGGAGAGAACGAGGCGGAACCGGCGCGCAAGCGCAAACGGCGTCGTCGTTCGAAATCCGCAAAACAACAGGCCGCAGTCGCGTCCGCGCCGCAGGGCGGCAGCGCACAACTCGTTGAGTCGTCGCTCGGCGAGCGCAAGGGCCACAAGCGCAGCAAGAAGGCGCGGCATCGCCGTGGGCTCCAGGGTCGTCCACTCACAAGCGGCGAGCGCCAGCCAGCCCAGCAAAGAGCTGCCGATGGCGGCAATGCGCGATCGGGGCCCTCCGCTTCCAACGGGCAGACGGCGTCACAGCAGCGGCCCGGCCAGCGCGCCGATCAACCGCGCGCGCCCTATGTTGCCGCCAGCGAACCGCCGGCGCCGCTCTATGCCGCGCTCGACCTCGGCACCAACAATTGCCGCCTGCTGATTGCGCAGCCGACTCGCCCCGGCCAGTTCCGGGTGGTTGATGCCTTTTCGCGCATCGTTCGCCTGGGCGAGGGGCTCGGTGCCAGCGGCCGGTTGTCGGACGAGGCGATGGAGCGCGCGGTCGAAGCGTTGAAGGTCTGCGCCTCGAAGCTCGGCGCCCGCACGATTCGCCGCAGCCGCCTGATCGCGACGGAGGCCGCGCGCGCCGCCGAAAACGGCGAAAGCTTCCTTGAGCGTGTGGCGCGGGAGACCGGCCTTGATCTCGAAATCATCAACCGCGAGACCGAAGCACGGCTTGCCGTCTCCGGCTGCTCGTCGCTCGTCGATCGCGAGACCCGTTCGGTCGTGCTCTTCGATATCGGCGGCGGCTCGTCCGAGATCGCCGTCATCCGCATCGGCGATTCCAGGTCGAACCGGCTTGCCAATCACATCACCCACTGGACCTCGCTGCCGGTTGGCGTCGTCACGCTCTCGGAGCGCCATGGCGGGCAGCACGTGACGCCGGCAAGCTTCGAGGCGATGGTGCAGGAGGTCGAAGGCATGCTCGCTCGCTTCGACAGCCCACCGGTCGAGGCGCTGGCAAACGGCGCCTCCGGCAGCGGCTTCCACCTGATCGGCACATCCGGCACGGTCACGACACTTGCCGGCGTGCATCTCGACCTGCCGCGTTATGATCGCCGCCGCGTCGATGGGTTGTGGCTCACCGACGACGAAGTTTCGGCCATGCAGGCGCGCCTGCTCTCCTGGGATTTCAATGCGCGCGCCGCCAATCCCTGTATCGGTCCGGATCGTGCCGACCTGGTGCTGGCCGGCTGTGCGATCCTCGAGGCGATCCGCCGCCGCTGGCCGTCGACGCGCATGCGTGTCGCCGATCGCGGCCTGCGCGAAGGGCTGCTCACCGATATGATGGCGGATGATGGAGCCTGGCGCCGCTCGCGGCCGCGCCGTCACCAGCGCGGCGCCAACGCCGGCAGCCAGGAAGGAAACAAGGCATGACGAAACCCCCTGTTGGCGGCAACCGCAGCGGCCGCAAGCTTGGCCAGAAGGTCAAGAAGGGCAAGCTCAAGGCATCCTCCCGCCGCTGGCTGGAGCGCCACATCAACGATCCCTATGTGCAGCGCGCCCAGCTCGAGGGCTATCGCGCCCGTGCGGCGTTCAAGCTTTTGGAGATCGACGAGAAGCACAAGATCCTGACCGGCGCCCGCCGCATCATCGACCTCGGTGCCGCCCCCGGAAGCTGGACGCAGATCGCCGCCAAGGTCACCAATTCGACCGACGCCGATCCGCGCGTCGCGGCGATCGATTTCCTCGAAGTGGACCCGATCCCGGGCGTGCGTATCCTGCAGATGGATTTCCTCGATCCCGAAGCGCCGGGGAAGCTCATGGAAGCGATCGGCGGTACGCCGGATCTCGTGATTTCGGACATGGCGGCACCGACGACCGGACACCGCCAGACCGACCACCTGCGCACCATGCATCTCTGCGAAGTCGCGGCCTATTTCGCCGTCGACGTGCTTGCCGAAGGTGGGCATTTCCTGGCGAAGACCTTCCAGGGCGGCACGGAGCGCGAACTGCTCAATATGCTCAAGCAGAATTTCCGCCAGGTCATCCATGTGAAGCCGGCATCGTCGCGGTCCGAATCGGTCGAAATGTTCCTGCTCGCCAAGGGCTTCAAGGGGCGCCAGAAGGCCGGAAACGAAACGGAAACCGAAGACGAGGCGGCGGAATAGCATGCTGCTCTACGTGACCGTCGGCACAAACGATCTGGAACGCGCCGGCGCGTTCTATGACGCGGTGTTGCCGGCGCTCGGCTATCACCGCCAACGGCAGGACGAGACCGAGATCGGTTACGGTGCTGCGGGCGACCGCATCCGCTTCTGGGTGGTGACGCCCTTCAATCGCGCGCCCGCCACCTATGGCAACGGCGTGAGCATCGCGCTTGACGCCAAGACGCGCTCAGCCGTCGATGCCTTCCACGCGGCAGCCCTTGCCAATGGTGGTATCGATGAGGGCGCACCGGGGCTTCGCCCGTTCCACGCGAACTTCTACGGCACCTGGGTTCGCGATCTCGACGGCAACAAGCTCGCCGCCGTGTGCGAGCGCCCTGAATAGCTCTCGCTGTTGGCGCCGTCCTTTCGGACGGAAAATCGCCGCGCGTTTCCCTGAAATATCCTTACTTCCCCGCGGCCGACTCGACTTCGCGCACCGGTAGCCGGTGCCCGGAAACCGAGGCGCCGGCGTTCTTTGCCATGGTCAGGAACGGGATCGCCGCGATCAGGTTGGCGCCGGCGATGATCATGAAGGCGGTGTGGAAATCGTCGAGTTGCAGCGGGCCGCCGCTGAGCTTGGTCTCGATCTCCAGGATCGCGCCGGCAACGGCAACGCCGAGCGCCAGGCTGATCTGCTGCAGCACCGCGCTCATCGAGGTCGCTTTGCTGGCGTCCGCATCGTCGATATCGGCGAAGGAAAGCGCGTTGACGCTGGTAAAGAAGAAGGAACGGGCGAAGCCTGCAATCAGCAGGATGGTGATCATCACCAGGTAGGGCGTCGCCGGCGTGAAGAAGCCATTGGCGAAGGTGGTGATCGCAGCGAGGATTGCGGCGAGGATCAGTGTCGTACGGAAGCCGGCGAAGGCGAGCACGCGCCGCGCGTAGAACTTGGTAGTGATGGCTCCGACCGCGCCGATGAAGGTGATCATGCCGGACTGGAACGGGTTGAGCCCGAAGCCCACCTGCAGCATCAAGGGCATCAGGAAAGGCACCGCGCCGACCGAGATGCGAAAGATCGTGCCGCCGATCGAGGCGGCGCGAAAGGCGCTGTCCTTGAAGAGGTTGAGGTCGAGAACCGGTGCCGGATGGCGGCGGGCATGGCGGATATAGAGCAGGGTCGCGACCACGCCAATAACCACCGAAGCGATACCGACGATGGGCGGTAGGGCCGGCAGGCTGATCACCGACAGGCCGAAGACGATGCCGGAGGCGGCGATGCCGCCGAGCAGGAAACCGAGAGCGTCGACCGGTGGAGGATCGCGCGGCTCCATTTTGGGCAGATAGATGCCGGAAAGGATGTAGCCGGCGATGCCGACAGGCACGTTGATCAGGAAGATCCAGTGCCAGGAGAAATAGGTGGTGATGAAGCCGCCGAGCGGCGGTCCGGCGAGCGGCCCGACAAGCGCTGGAATTGTCAGAAGCGCCATGGCCGAGACGAGTTCGCTGCGCGGCGTGCCGCGCACCAGCACCAGGCGGGCGACCGGCGTCATCATCGCTCCGCCCATGCCCTGCAGAAAGCGCGAGAAGACGAAGGCGACAAGGCTGTTGGAGATGGCGCAGAAAATGGAACCGGCGATGAAGACGAGGATCGCCGCGCGGAAAATCTTCTTGGCGCCGAAGCGGTCCGCCATCCAGCCGCTCAAGGGAATGAAGATCGCAAGCGACACCATATAGGCGGTCAGCGCCAGCTTGAGCGTGATCGGCCCGACGCCGATGTCGCGGGCGATTGCCGGCAGCGACGTGGAAATTACGGTCGAATCCATCTGCTCCATGAAAAGAGCGACGGCAAGGATCATCGGGACGATACGGTTCATGGAATGTGCTTCGAAGACGGCCAGCGATAGTGAGAAGCTAATGCCGGTGATGGCTTTTGTCGGGGCGAAACCGGTGATTGCGGATCAAAAGCCTGTGATCCCGGCTGGCCTTTGCTGTCAAGACGCTACTTCTGGCCCAGTTGTCCATGGGGCAACCGGATTCAACAGGGCAACGAAGTGGGATGGACCATGAGTGAGATGTCGATGAAGCGCCGGACCTTGATGGGGCGGGCACGTCTGGGGTGCTCGCGGCGCCGTCGCTGCTGACAGGTGCTGCGGTGGCTGAGGAAAAGGCGGAAAACACGGACATGAAAAGCGCTCCTCCGATCCGATCTCTCAAGCTCGGAGCCTTCAAGGTCATCGTGGTCAATGACGGCACACGCGTCACCGAGAAACCGCATGAGATCTATGGCACCAACCAGTCGCAGCAGGCGGTGGCGGAACTGCTGCAACAGAACTTTCTGCCGACCGAAGCGTTGGTCAACAGTTTCTCGCCGGTTCTCGTCGATACCGGAACGGATGTCGTGCTCTTCGATACCGGCATGGGCGAGGGCGGCCGCGAGGCCGGTATGGGCCGCCTTGCCGAAGGCATCCGCGCCGCCGGCTATGCGCCGGAGCAGGTCTCGGTCGTGGTGGTGACCCATATGCACGGCGATCACATCGGCGGCCTCATGGAGGCCGGCAAGCCGGCATTCGCCAATGCCCGCTACGTGATGGGTGAAACCGAATATGCCTTCTGGAAGGACCCGGCACGAGCAGGCACGCCGGCGGAAAACGGGCACAAGGCGGTGCTGGAGAAGATAGTGCCGCTGGCGGAGAAGACGACTTTCATCGGCGACGGCGCCGAGGTCGTGCCCGGTATCTCGGCCGTCGCCGCCTTCGGTCATTCGCCGGGTCACATGGTGTTCCGCCTCGATTCCGACGGCAAGGGCATGATGCTGACGGCCGATACCGCCAACCACTATGTGCTGTCGCTGCAGCGCCCCGATTGGGAAGTGCGCTTCGACATGGACAAGACGAAGGCGGCCGAAACGCGCCGCAGGGTTTTCGACATGATCGCCAGCGAGCGGCTGCCCTTCATCGGCTACCACATGCCGTTCCCGGCCGTCGGCTTCGTCGAGAAGCAGGGCGAAGGCTACCGCTTCGTTCCCGTCAGCTATCAGCTCGATATCTGATCGGTATCGAGCCGGGTGAGGGGCTGCATCTCGCGAAATTGCTGCTCTGCAACAAATATCGGCCGAAGGCGGGACATTTCCAGGCTTTGGCTATTTTCATCCTGACATATCCGTGTTACGAGCCCTCGCCAACTTCCAAGACACGCTTTGAAGTCGCCCGGTGGACAAATCGCAGCCCGTCCCCGGGGGTTTTCGTTTATTGAAGGGAATTGGCCATGGCGCGCATCATCGAAACGGCAACTGGTCTGGAGGCTTTGACCTTCGACGACGTCCTGCTCCTGCCCGGACATTCCGAAGTCATGCCGGGTCAGACCAATATCGCAACAACCATTGCGCAGGACATTGACCTCAACCTGCCGATCCTGTCTTCGGCGATGGACACGGTGACCGAAGGGCGCCTCGCGATCGCCATGGCACAGGCCGGCGGCATCGGCGTCATCCACCGCAACCTGACGCCGGCCGAGCAGGCCGAAGAGGTTCGTCAGGTCAAGAAGTTCGAAAGCGGCATGGTCGTCAATCCGGTGACCATCGGCCCCGACGCCAAGCTCGCCGATGCGCTGGGCCTCATGAAGCAGCACGGCATTTCCGGCATCCCGGTCGTCGAGAACGGTGGCGCCGGTGGCCAGAAACAGGGTCGTCTCGTCGGCATCCTCACCAACCGTGACGTCCGCTTCGCTTCCGATCCGAACCAGAAGATCCATGAGCTGATGACCCATGAGAACCTGGTCACGGTCAAGGAAAGCGTCGACCAGCAGGAAGCCAAGCGCCTCCTGCACGCGCACCGCATCGAGAAGCTTTTGGTCGTCGACGCCGACGGTCGCTGCGTCGGTCTCATAACCGTCAAGGACATCGAGAAGGCGCAGCTCAACCCGAACGCCTCGAAGGATGCACAAGGGCGCCTTCGTGCCGCCGCCGCCATCTCCGTCGGTGACGATGGTTTTGAGCGTGCGGAGCGTCTGATCGATGCCGGCGTCGACCTGATCGTCGTCGACACCGCCCACGGCCACTCGCAGCGCGTGCTCGACGCCGTCGCCCGCGTCAAGAAGCTCTCCAACTCCGTTCGCATCATGGCGGGCAACGTCGCCACTGCCGCCGGCACCAAGGCGCTGATCGATGCCGGTGCGGATGCGGTCAAGGTCGGCATCGGCCCGGGCTCGATCTGCACCACCCGCATCGTCGCCGGTGTCGGCGTTCCGCAGCTGGCCGCGATCATGAGCGCCGTCGAAGCTGCCCAGGCGGCCGGCATTCCCGTCATCGCCGACGGCGGCATCAAGTTCTCCGGCGACCTTGCCAAGGCGATCGCTGCCGGCGCTTCGGCCGTCATGATCGGGTCGCTTCTTGCCGGTACCGACGAGAGCCCGGGCGAAGTGTTCCTCTACCAGGGCCGCTCCTTCAAGGCCTATCGCGGCATGGGTTCCGTCGGCGCCATGGCCCGCGGCTCGGCGGACCGCTACTTCCAGGCGGAAGTACGCGACACGCTGAAGCTGGTTCCGGAAGGCATCGAAGGCCAGGTTCCCTACAAGGGGCCGGTTGCAGGCGTGCTCCACCAGCTCGCCGGCGGCCTCAAGGCGTCCATGGGCTATGTCGGTGGCCCGACCATCAAGGAATACCAGGAGCGCGCGCAGTTCGTACGTATCTCCGGCGCCGGCCTTCGCGAAAGCCACGCCCATGACGTGACGATCACCCGCGAAAGCCCGAACTATCCGGGCGCGCACTGATCGCGATTGCATTCGAAGGGCGCCGCGTTATCTCGCGGCGCCCTTCGCCTTTTCAGATTAAGTGTTTTTCAGAATAAGCTTTTTTCAGGGAGCAGCGCATGACGGGTTTCGAGATCTTCTGGCCGATCGTGGTCCATGTTTTTCTCGTCTTCTGCCTCTACGCTCTCCTATCCTTCCGCCGGATGAGGCTGGTGCGCGCCGGTAAGGTGCATGCGGCCCAGTTTCGGGAGAACCGTGACGAGCCGGGCGAAAGCCTGGTGGTGAAGAACAGCATCGCCAACCAGTTCGAGCTGCCCGTTCTCTTCTACGTCTGCTGCGTGCTGCTCTACATCACCGAGGCCGACAACATCGTCTCCCTCGCGCTTGCCTGGCTTTTCGTCGTCCTGCGCTACGTGCACGCCTTCGTACATGTCACGAACAACCGCATCCGCTATCGTCGCCCGCTGTTCATGGGGGGCGTCGCGACGCTTTTTGCCATGTGGGTGTGGCTTGCCGTCTGGATGGCGATGAGCTGATCCCGGTTCGCACCCCAAGCGAATTGGCGCAAATCTGAGACAGTCTGCGCGAACGATCCTCGCACCTTGATGCGTATCAAGTAGCCGATGCCGCCTTTGCGGGTAGTCTTTCCGACGTTGGACGACAACGCATCGGAGGAGGACGAGATGACCGCAACGATGAAAGCCGCCGTGGTACGCGAATTCGGCAAGCCGCTGGTAATCGAGGATGTGCCGATACCGGAGCCCGGCCCCGGCCAGGTGCTGATCAAATACGAGGCGACCGGCGTCTGCCATACGGACCTGCACGCCGCAAACGGCGATTGGCCGGTAAAGCCGAAGCCGCCGTTTATCCCCGGACACGAAGGCGTCGGCTATGTCGCCAAGCTTGGCAGCGGCGTCACACACCTGAAGGAGGGCGACCGCGTCGGCGTGCCGTGGCTGCACACGGC
Organism: Ensifer sp. 22460; assembly: GCF_052044935.1. NCBI lineage: Bacteria > Pseudomonadati > Pseudomonadota > Alphaproteobacteria > Hyphomicrobiales > Rhizobiaceae > Ensifer > Ensifer sp. 22460. The sequence continues at coordinate 369,262 of NZ_JBQENZ010000001.1, read as the reverse complement.
GTGCGGCGGATGCACGCCCTGCCGCACCGGCTGGGAAACGCTCTGCGGCAGCCAGCAGAACACCGGCTACTCCGTCAACGGCACCTTTGCCCAGTACGGCCTTGCCGATCCGGATTTTGTCGGGCGTCTGCCGGCAAAGCTGGAATTCGGACCGGCCGCACCGATCCTCTGCGCCGGCGTCACCGTCTATAAGGGCCTAAAGGAAACCGAGGTGCGTCCTGGCGAATGGGCGCTGATTTCCGGCATCGGCGGGCTCGGCCACATGGCGGTGCAATATGCCAAGGCAATGGGCATGCATGTCGCCGCCGTCGATATCTTCCCGGACAAGTTGGCGCTTGCGCGAAAACTCGGTGCCGACCTCGTCGTCGACGCGCGTGACAAGGACGCGGTCGAGCAGGTGCAGAAGGCGACCGGCGGCGTGCATGGCGCACTGGTGACGGCCGTGGCACCCAAGGCGATGGAGCAGGCGTTCAACATGCTGCGCTCCAAGGGGACCATGGCGCTCGTCGGCCTACCGCCCGGCCAGATGTGCCTGCCGATCTTCGATACGGTGCTGAAGCGCATCACCATCCGCGGCTCGATCGTCGGCACGCGCCAGGATCTCGAGGAGTCGCTGGAGTTTGCCGGCGAAGGCAAGGTCGCCTCGCACTTCACCTGGGACAAGATCGAGAACATCAATGCGATCTTCAAGCGTATGGAGGAAGGCAAGATCGACGGCCGGATCGTGCTCGATCTCAACGGCTGATCGGCCAAAAACGAAACACGCAGAAGTAACGCAAGTTTGTATGTTCGCGACCGCCCGCCGACTTATTCTGTCGCGGGCGGTTCTGTCTGCCGCCGCGGGACAACGAACCGAAGGAGGCTGACATGCAGGAACCGACAATCACGCAGGCGATGATCGATGCCTATGACGAATACACGCATCTGACCCTCGATCGCCGTCGCTTCATGGAAAAGCTCACCGGACTGGCCGGTTCCGCGGCTGCGGCCGCGGCGATCGCGCCACTGCTTGCTGCCAACGGCGCCAAGGCGGAAATCGTTGCGGCGGCCGATACCCGTATCACCGGCGAGGATATCTCTTACCCCGGGGCTGGCGGCGACATGAAGGGGTACCTCGTTCGCCCAGCGGAGGTGAGCGGAAAACTGCCGGCGGTGATCGTCATTCACGAGAACCGCGGGCTCAATCCGCATATCCGCGACGTTGCTCGACGGATGGCGGTCGAAGGCTTCCTGGCGCTTGCACCGGACTTCCTGTCGCCGTCGGGTGGAACGCCGACGGACGAGGACAAGGCACGCGAGATGATCGGCGCGCTGGATGCGGCAGCAACGACGGCGAATGCAGTTGCGACCGTGGCCTTCCTGGAAGGGCACCAGCAATCGACGGGGAAGGTTGGTGCCATCGGCTTCTGCTGGGGAGGTGGCCTCGTCAACCGGCTTGCTGTCGGCTCGCCCGATCTCAGGGCCGGCGTCGCCTATTACGGCGCGCAGCCCAAGGCGGAGGATGTGCCGAAGATCAAAGCCGCCCTGCTGCTGCACTATGCCGGGCTCGACGAACGCATCAATGCCGGCATCGACGCCTATCAAAAGGCGCTGAAAGACGACGGCAAGGACGCGACGATCTATGTCTATGACGGCGTCAACCATGCCTTCAACAACGACACCTCGGCCGCGCGCTATGACAAGGCTGCCGCCGATCTCGCCTGGGGCCGGACGGTGGAATTCCTGAAGGCCAAGCTCGCCTGAGCGCGTCTTAACTCAGGCGGCCGCCGCCCGGATAATATCGTCGGCGCAGTCGCTGATTGCCGTTGCGAGCGCTTCCATGTCGCGCTCGCGCGGACTGCTGCGCCGCCAGACGAGGCCGATCTCGCGGGCCGGCTCGGGTGCGGCGAAGGGCACGATGCGGATCGAATTGCGTGCGGCCTCGGTCGCAATGGCGATTTCAGGGATCAGCGTCATGCCCATGCCATTGGCAACCATCTGCAGGAGCGTCGTCATCGAGGTCGCGCCGAACGAGACAAGGCGGCGCTTGCCGGCGGTGCTGCAGACGGCGAGCGCCTGGTCGCGCAGGCAATGGCCTTCTTCGAGCAGGAGCAACTGTTCGACATCCACCTGATCTTCGGTCAGCGGCGACATCAGGATGTTTCGCTCGTCGTCCGCCATCGCCATGTAGAAGCGGTCGGAAAAGAGCGGTTTCGTCGACAGCCCGTCGGTTTCGATCGGCAGGGCCGCGACGACGGCGTCGAGCAGACCCTCGCCGAGATCGGCGACCAGCCTCGATGTCACCGATTCCTTCAACTCGATCTCGATCGCCGGATAGACGCGGCGCAGATGCGGCACCAGCCGCGGCACGAGATAGGGCGCAAGCGTCGGGATGACGCCGATGCGGATCCGCCCTTCGAGCGTGCCGGAGCTGGCGCGTGCGCTCTGTTCCAGCATGTCCACGTCGGCGAGGATGGTGCGGGTGCGGGCCAGCACCTCTTCACCCTTGCGAGTGAGGAAAACGCCGCTGCGGCTGCGCTCCACCAGCTTCACCCCCAGGTGGTTTTCCATTTCCATGATCTGGGCGGAGAGCGCCGGCTGGCTGACATGGACCAGTTCGGCGGCCTTGCCGAAGTGGCGAGCGGAGGCAAGAGCCTCGAAATAGCGCATCTGTCGAAGTGTAAGCATGATAAGAAAATCCTATCAATTTTTAATTTTTATGCAATTGGAGATTATCGAAGCCCTGTGGGAAAACCGTCTGGCCAAGGCGTCCGGGCTTTGAGCGCCGCGCGAATTGCGGCTGGCAGCCCCTCAGGCTGCTGTCGGGCAGATCTTGTCCGATCTCCCGGGCGCGAACCCTATGACAGGAGGACGCGATGTCAGATCGACCCATATTGACGACGAGTGCCGGAGCGCCGGTGCCCGACAACCAGAATTCGCTGACGGCCGGTCCGCGTGGCGGCGTCATGATGCAGGACTACCAGCTTATCGAAAAGCTGTCGCATCAAAACCGCGAGCGCATTCCCGAGCGCGCGGTGCACGCCAAGGGCTGGGGCGCCTATGGCACGCTGAAGATCACCGGCGATATCTCCAAATACACCAAGGCCAAGGTTCTGCAGCCGGGCACTGAGACCCCGATGCTGGCGCGCTTCTCGACTGTTGCCGGTGAACTGGGTGCTGCCGACGCCGAACGCGACGTGCGCGGCTTCGCGCTGAAGTTCTATACGCCGGAAGGCAATTGGGATCTCGTCGGCAACAACACGCCGATCTTCTTCGTCCGCGATGCCTACAAGTTCCCGGATTTCATCCACACACAGAAGCGCCACCCGAAGACCAACCTGCGTTCGGCGACCGCCATGTGGGATTTTTGGTCGCTTTCGCCGGAAAGCCTGCACCAGGTGACGATCCTGATGTCGGACCGCGGATGTCCGGTATCGCCGTTGCACATGAACGGCTACGGCTCCCACACCTTCTCCTTCTGGAACGACGCCGGCGAGCGCTATTGGGTGAAGTTCCACTTCAAGACCCAGCACGGTCACAAGTTCTACACCAATGCGGAAGCCGCCGAGGTGATCGGTCGGACGCGCGAAAGCTATCAGGAAGCGCTCTATGGCGCGATCGAGGAGGGCAACTATCCGCGCTGGACGCTGCAGGTGCAGATCATGCCGGAACTCGACGCGGAGAAGACACCCTACAATCCCTTCGACGTCACCAAGGTCTGGACGCATGCGGACTATCCGCCGATCGAGGTCGGCGTTCTGGAGCTCAACCGCAACCCGGAGAACTATTTCGCCGAGGTCGAGAACGCCGCCTTCTCGCCGTCGAACATCGTGCCCGGCATCGGCTTCTCGCCGGACAAGATGCTGCAGGCGCGGCTCTTCTCCTATGCCGATGCCCACCGCTATCGGCTCGGCACACACTACGAGCACATCCCGGTCAACCGACCGAAATGCCCGGTGCATCACTATCACCGTGATGGCCAGATGAACACGTTCGGCGGCATCCAGACCGGCAATCCGGATGCCTATTACGAGCCGAACTCGTTCAACGGCCCGGTCGAGCAGCCGTCCGCAATGGAGCCTCCGCTGCGCATCAGCGGCGATATGGCCCGCTACGACCACCGTGAAGGCAACGACGACTACAGCCAGCCGCGGGCGCTCTTCAACCTGTTCGATGCGGGACAGAAGGCGCGGCTGTTCTCCAATATCGCGGCCGCCATGGGCGGGGTGCCGGGGATGATCGTCGAGCGTCAGCTTGCCCATTTCAAGCTTGTCCATCCGGACTATGAGGCCGGCGTACGTGTGGCTCTTCGTGCAGCGCATCGTTATGAGGCCGAGGCGATCGGCACGGCTGCGGAGTGAGCTGGACGGGCGCTCGAAGCGGGCGCCAGTCTTCGGAAAAGAAAAAGGCCACGTACCTGTCGGTGCGTGGCCTTTTTTGGTTTCTACCGGCTATTACCAGCCCGGCAGCATGTGGCTCTGCCGCAGGCGCGGATAGCGCGGGAAGCCCTTGATATCGGCTTCGAGGTCGTCGTTAGCGCTGATCGGAGTGATATTGTCGAGGCAGGCGGTGATGTGGTTGCTGATCGCGTTGGAGAGCGAGGGCGAAAGACCCGGCCGCTTCATGATGCCGATCTGCACCGGTGCCAGCGCCGGGAAGCCGTCGGCGAGCGTCAGCACCTTCATGCCGGGGCGAAGAGCCGACTCCGGCAGGACCGAGACGGCCATGCCGGCAAGCACGGCCGCGGCGACGACCGTCGACGACCAGCTTGTGAACAGGATCTGGTATTCGCGGCCGGTCGCGTCGAGTGCCGCGCAGGCAGCCTGCCGCCAGAGGCAGTCGCGCCGGCCGACGGCGAGCGGGATCGGCGCGTTTTCCGGGAGCGGATGGTTGATCGAGCTCACCCAGCAGAGCGGTTCGGTCCGCACGACATCCGAGGCGCGTGCACGCGGATTGTGCGTGACGAGCGCGATGTCGAGGTCGCCCTTCGCCATCTTCTCGGCGAGATCCACCGAAGGTTCGCAGATGATATAGAGCTCGACATTCGGATGCGTCTTGGCAAACCGCATGATGATCTCGGGCATGTAGCGGTCGGCGTAGTCGTCGGGCGTGCCGATGCGGAGCGTTCCTTCAAGGCGGTTGTCGTCAAAGGAGGCGATCGCTTCATTGTTGAGGCGGATCATCCGGCGGGCGAAATTGAGCAGACGGTCGCCTTCGACCGTCAGCCGGTTGCCGCGGCCATCCTTCATGAACAGCGCCTTGCCGATGCGCTCTTCCAGGCGGCGCATCTGCATCGACACGGCGGATTGAGTCTTGAAGACCCGGTCGGCTGCCTTGGTGAAACTGCCCGTGTCGGCGATCGCGACAAAGGTCTGGAGCTGGTCGATATCGAGCGGTGCGGACATGGCCGTGATGCATCCATAAAATTGTTTGATGAATATCATTAAAAACATTCGTTGGACTGATCAATAAGGATTTGCGATCAATTAGGGGCAAATTCATCGATCCCCGGCCGGCAATTTCGCCGGCGATTCCCAAACCCTTTGGCCCGCCCCTGCGTTTGACCTCCCCGCAGGGGATGGGCCTCTTCGTGCCTGAAAAGGAGAATTGTCATGCGCACGACACAGCACGTCCTCGATCTCGACTTCGTTGCAGGAAAGCAGTCCCGCGCCGTCGGCGTGACAGGCATGCTCACGTCCGCGTGGCACCAGCTCCGAAACCGATATGCGATCGGCCGTCTGAATGACATGGATGACCGCCAGCTCCTCGATATGGGGCTAAAGCGAGAAGATGTGCGCGAGGCGATCACCTCGCCCTTCTTCGACAATCCGGCGAGTTACCTGACGCGCGCTTCGCGAAACCGGGCGAGCCTCTTCTACAAGGGGACCCGCCACGACTGACCGTTGACGAGTTGGAGCGGGATGAAAGCGGGAAACCGCATCCTCGGCCCGCTTCACGGCGCATCCCGCCGCTTAGGGTGTGCCAGTCGAGCATGATCCGCGAAAGCCAGCCGCCGCCGCGGATCATGCTGCGAATTTCAGAGTTCGGCGCTGCTGATCGTTAGAGGTCGCGCGCCCAAACGTTCCCCGCAGGGTAGAGCCAATAGACCCTGCCGCTTGGCCCGGTACATGACCAAGACATGTACCGGGCCTTTTTCTTTTGAAATTTGCGCAAGGGCGCGCGCGCCCTCTCTGGCGCAGAAGGTTGCGCCGTCCAACGGAGGCGTGGTCAGGGAAGGGCGTTTCAGCTTTTTGCGCCGGGTCCGGTCTTGTAGATATCGAACAGCGACTCGACGTTCTTCTGATATTCCTTCTGCATTTCCAGCCCGGTGTCGAACATGCTGTTCATCACCTGGGAGAACTGGGCAAGGGCCGGATTGTCCGATGCCGGCTTCTGCGCGCCGGCGGCGCCCGCCTGCATCATGTCCTGAAATGCCTTGACGAAGGGGTTGTCGGCAAAGACGTCTGATGTCTTGGCCTTCTCTTCCTTCTTGGCCATGCCAAAGAAGCCCTGCATCGCCTGCGTGAAGGGGTTGTCGAAGGGGTTCGGCTGCGGTTCCGGCTTCTTGGCAAAGCCGGCCGCTTCCATCCACTGGCGCATCGCCGCTGCCATCGGGTTGTTGGCGAAGGCGTCGCTTGCGGCGGCGAATTGCCCGGTCGTCTGCTTGAACAGTCCGCCCATCAGCGTATCGGCCATGACCGGCAGCATCTGCTTGTAGATCTCCTGGCTGATGCCGGTGACCTGCGCGGCCTGCGCGGCGATCGCGCGCGACATTTCCTTCGATCCGAACAGCTGTCCGAGAACACCGTTGCCGTCGACCATGCCCTGTGGCGTGAAGGCCTGGCTCATGTCTTCGAAGTATTTGGCGTAGTTGCCGCTGCCGAGCGCCGTGAGCAACGCGCCGAAATCATATGGATTGGCCGTGTTGCGCTTGAAGGCGGCCGAGAAGGCGGGCAGCAACGCTGCCGTCGCCTTCGTCATCTGCTCCTGGGCGAGGCCGAATTGTTGAGCCATCAGTTCGATGGCCTTACCATTCTGGGCCTGTGCGAACATGTCAAAAAGCGGTGCCATCCCAGTTCCCCTTCGGCATCTCGACGCGCGGCGCTGTAAGCGACGCATATCCTTGCACTATAACGGGAAATCGGGGGCTGGAAACCGCTTTTTGAGAGCGCCTGGCGGGCGCCTCAATATTGGTATTCGGCGAAAACCGGATCGACCGAGCCGTTCCAGCGACCATTGTAGAGTGCCAGCAGGTCTTCGGCGAGCGTCGCCTTCTTGGCGAGCACCTCGTCGAGTGGCGCGAGGAACTGGCTTTCGTCGACGCCATCCCCGTTCAGCCGGTTGCGGCGCTTCAGGCCGCCGCGCGAAATGGCGATGACTTCGCGGGCGATGTCGTAGAGGGTGCCTGTGCGGAACCTTGTCGCAAGCGCCTGAACCGGAACGGCGTCGCGCATCGCGCTCACCTCTTCGAGGGTCCAGTCGCGGGTCAGTGTCTCGGCGGCATCGAGCGCTTCGCGATCATAGAGCAGGCCGACCCAGAAGGCCGGCAGCGCACAGATCCGCCGCCACGGGCCGCCGTCGGCGCCGCGCATTTCGAGGAAGCGCTTCAGCCGAACGTCGGGGAACAGCGTCGAAAGGTGGTTGGTCCAGTCGCCCATGTTCGGCTGCCAGTCGGCGATCTCGCCCTTCAGCGCGCCGCCCATGAACTGGCGGAAGGTGACGTGGGTACAGTCATGGTAGTGGCCGTCGCGCACGACGAAGTACATCGGCACGTCGAGCGCCCATTCGACATAGTCGGCGAAGCCGAAATCCGGACGGAAGGCGGACGGCAGCAGGCCGGCGCGCTGGTTGTCGGTGTCGCGCCAGATATCGCCGCGCCAGGAGAGCAGCCCGTTCGGTTTGCCGTCGGTAAAGGGCGAGCTCGCAAACAGCGCCGTCGAAAGCGGCTGCAGCTTCAAGGACACCTGCATCTTGCGGCGCATGTCCTCTTCGGAGGAAAAGTCGAGATTCACCTGGATCGTGCAGGTGCGGTACATCATGTCGAGGCCCCTGGTGCCGACCTTGGGCATGTAGCGGCTCATGATGCCATAACGCGATTTCGGCATGCGCGGTGTCTCGGCGAAGGTCCACTTCGGGCTGCCGCCGATGCCGAGGAAACGGATGCCGAGCGGTTCGGCGACTTCGCGCAGAACCGCCAAATGCTGGTTCGATTCCTTGCAGGTCTGGTGCAGGTTTTCGAGCGGCGCTCCGGAAAGCTCGAACTGGCCGCCCGGCTCCAGCGAGATCGCGCCATTGCCCGACTGCTCGGCAAGGCCGATGATGTTGCCTTGGTCGACGATCGGTTCCCAGCCGCTCTTTGCGGCCATTCCATTCAGAAGCGCCTGGATGCTGGCCTCGCCGAAATAGGGGACGGAGCTGTTGTCCGCCTTAAAGAAGGCGAACTTTTCGTGCTCCGTGCCGATCCGGAACCGCTCCTCCGGTTTCGAACCTTCTGCCAGATAGGCGGTCAGGTCAGCGACAGAGGTTACCGGCGTCTGGTCGGTGGTATCTCGGGCCATGAGCGTCTTCTTTTGTTTGGGCGGCTCCCACTGGATAGCGGGAGTTGATGAAGGCTGCTTGAACCGTATTCAGGTGCGGTGCAAGTCAATTTCTTTCAAGATCTCATCAAAAAAAGTAGGACGATTGCTTGCGCTGGAGCAAGCTCCGTGGAACTGGGTATCGTCGACCCAACCATACCTTGTGTTGAGAGGTCCCCTTCTTCTAGGAGCCATCTTCTAGGAGAACGAGCGGCTCCCGGTTTGCTGCGGAGCGACCGGCTATCGCCAGTCGCCGACAGTCGCCTGGATGACCGCCATGGCTGCGACAGCGGCGGTGTCGGCCCTGAGGATCCGCGGTCCAAGCGGAATGCTGCTGACGAAATCGAGGCTGCGCAGCAACGTTCGCTCTGTCTCGGAGAAACCGCCTTCCGGACCGATCAGCAAAGCGAGTTTCTTCTCCTTGACGGCGGCGAGAATTGGCAACGGGTTCTGGCTGTCGCTGCCTTCGTCGCAGAAGATGATGCGTCGGTCGGTGGGCCAGGTGGCCAGCACGTCCTCCAGTCGTCGCGGCTCCTCGACATCGGGAATGCCGAGCACGCCGCATTGTTCGGCCGCCTCGATGACGTTGGCGCGCACGCGCTCGATGCTGCCGAGCTTGCCCTGCACATGCTGCGTCATGACCGGCTGCAGCACGCCTGCGCCCATTTCGACGGCCTTCTGCACGAGATAGTCGAGCCTGCCGACCTTCAGCGGCGCGAAAAGATAGACAAGATCGCAAGGTTCGGGCTGCGGGCGCGTCTGCTCGACAGCGGTCAGCACCAGCTTCTTCTTGCTGGCGAAGGAGAGTTCCGCACGCCACTCGCCGTCACGTCCGTTGAAGACGAGGATCGAGGAGCCTTCCTCATACCGAAGAACGTTGACCAGGTAGTTGAACTGCTCCTTGGTCGCCTCGTGGGCGGAGCCCGCATTGAGGGTATGTTCGACGAACAGTCGCTGCATGCGAAAATTGGCGCGCATATCGGGGCCTTCACATGAAAATGCTGGAGAGGATGAGGTAGAGGACGGCCGATAGCGCGGCCGAGGCGGGAACGGTGATGACCCAGGCGCCGACGATCGTCAGGAAATGCGAACGGCGTACAAGGCGCCGGCGCCGGACTTCGGCGAAGTTGGTTTCTTCCGTTTCCATGAAGTCGGCCTGCCCTGTGCGCTGTCGGACATATTGTAGGCGACGCTTGGAATTGCGGATGTACCATTCACGGAAGAAGCCGACGCCGAAGACGGCACCAACGGCCGTGTGGGTCGAACTGATCGGCAGTCCGAGCGCCGATGCCAAAAGCACCGTGACCGCGGTGGCGAGCGCGACGCAGAAGGCGCGCATCGGATTGAGCTTGGTGATTTCCTGACCGACGACGCGGATAAGCTTCGGGCCATAGAGCAGAAGACCGATCGAAATGCCGAGCGCGCCGATCGCCAGTTCCCACAAGGGAGCCGGCGATTTCTCCGTGGTGATGACGCCGTCCAGGGCCGAAACGATCGCGGATAACGGGCCGATTGCGTTGGAGACGTCGTTGGCGCCATGCGCGAAGGAGAGAAGTGCTGCAGCCAGAATGAGCGGCGCGCGAAATAGTTTGCGAAGTGACTGGTTGCGGTTGTCCAGCCCCTCTGACTGTTTGTAGATCCACGGCTTGGTCAGGAAATAGACGGCAGTACCGATGATGACGCCCAGGCTGAGTCCTGTTGGCAAAGAGATTGCCGCAACCTGAACTAGGGCAATCTCCGCGAGGTATGCGGTGAAGCAGCCCGCGGTGACACTGAGAATGACCGGCATCCATCGCCTTGCGGCAGCGATCTTGTCCTCGCGGTAGATGATGAATTCCTTGAGGAAGGCGAGGAATGCGGCGGCAATTGCGCCGCCGAGAAGCGGCGAGACCGACCAGCTCAAAGTGATGCCGGCAAGCGACCACCATTGGACGCTGGAAAAACCGGCCGCGGCAATGCCGGCGCCGACGATGCCGCCGATGATCGAGTGTGTGGTGGATACAGGCGCCCCTGAATAGGTGGCGATATTGATCCAGGCCGCAGCCGAAGCGAGTGCCGACATCATGATCCAGATGATCGCTTGCGGGCCGAGCACATCTTCGCCGTAGACGATGCCTGCTTCGATCGTCAGCGCGACCTCGCGCCCGGCAAGCATCGCGCCGGCGATCTCGAAGATGGCAGCGATGATGAGCGCCGTCGCCATCGACATCGCTTTGGCGCCGACGGCCGCACCAACGTTGTTGGTCACGTCGTTGGCGCCGATGTTCATGGCCATGTAGCCGGCGATCGCTGCCGCGGCGATGATGATCGGCGCGCTCGCGGAATGGGTCACGAAACTCGCGGCAAAGGCCATGCTGAGGAGCAGAAAGAGGCCGGCGAGCGCCGGCGCCGCCAGGCTGCGGCGGACATGCTGCGACGCCTCTTCGGCAAGGCTCAGCTTGTCGAGGTCTTTGTCGATCGTCTGTTTTGCGAGGCGTAAGCGCGGCTGTGCCACTGCCTGGAACTCCATTGTCACAATGGCCACTAAGGCCACTGCAACACGCTTTCAAGTGGATTTGATGGACATTGGCGTTGCGCGCGCCGGGAACCCGTATTCAGGGCATTGGATGCCCCTGAGGATCATCTCGAAGGCTAGCCGATCGCAGCCTTCGGCATCGGCGCAGACGGTGCTGCCATGCGTTCGCCGAAGGCGAGAATGAGGTCCTTCAGCGACGGCTCTGCCACCCGTGAAGCAGCCTCCTTGTAGTCGACCCATTCGAGCTGCCTGCGGCCTTCCTCGGGGAAGTGCTTGCAGAGGTCGTCGACTTCGAGGGCATGAACCTGCACCTTGACCGAGATCTTCAGGCCATGGTCCATGCGCTTCTGGTAAAGATAGTATCCGATCGTCGACTTCTGCACATGCCCTTTGACGCCGGCCTCTTCATAGGCCTCCCGCTCGGCCACCTCGTGGGCGCGCTTGCCCTGCATCGGCCATCCCTTGGGAATGACCCAGCGGCCGGTGTCACGGCTGGTGATCATGAGGATTTCGAGGGCCTTGGTCTTCTTGCGGATCCGATAGCAGAGCGCGGCATATTGCATGCGCGCCGGGCGGCGCAGCATCAATTGGACATCGGATGTGAGTCTGTTCAAGAAGTTCAAGGTCGTCAGCGCTCCTCTCAGCGAATCAGTGTTCTTGTTTTCTGTCAAAGCGAGTATGGCAGCGTCCTGTTGCGTGTAAATGTTACGGCAATTGGGCAGCCGGATATGCAGTCAGCTTTCCGCTGAACTGTGGTTCAGATACGACAGAATATGGTGTTTCCGCGTCGGTTTGCCAATCGCGGGCAAGTGGGCGTAGGCCTGCTCCGTCAGTTCGCGCGGTCGCGCTGCTGCAAGCGCAGGCGGGCGATACGGTTCCATTCGCCGGTGCGCTCCGCCTCGCGGGTTGCGGCGGCAACGAAGTCGATATGGTTCTGCGACGCGGCCTTTGCTTTCGCCGGATCCCTCGCCATGATCGCGTCGTAGATCGCCTCGTGCTGGCCAAGCAGCCGATCGCGCGCGCCCGGTGCATCGAAAACCGAGTTGCGGTGAAAGAAGATGCCCTGCTGAAGCAGCCGATAACAGGCGCGCAGCGTATGCATCAGGATGATGTTGTGGGCGCTCTCACCGATTGCCTGGTGCAGCTCGATATCGGCCTCGAGCTCCGCCTCGAAGTCGCCGGCGGCGTGCGCTGTACGCATGCGCTCGATGATCCTGGTCAGGATGTCCCGGTCGAAATCCGTGGCGCGGGTGGCGGCCAGTTCTGCGGTCAGGCCCTCCAGCTCGCGCCGGTATTCGAGATAATCCTGGGTCGCCTTGTGATGACGGGCAATCAGGTCGATCAGCGGCCTGGAGAAAATCTTCCCTACGACATCGGCGACGAAGGTGCCGCCGCCATGGTGGCTTTCGACCAGGCCGCGTCCTTCGAGTTCCTTGAGCGCCTCGCGCAGGATCGGCCTCGATACGTCGAAGCGTTTGGAAAGCTCCCTTTCGCCCGGTAAACGATCGCCGTCGCGCAGCACGCCTTCGAGGATCAGGAGCTCGATCTGATGCACGACTTCGTCCGCCGTGCGGCTGTGGCTGATGCGGGCGAAGAGGTCGATCTGGTCGTCGGTCACGTCTTGGTCTCCCGGATCACGATGAATTTCGGTCTTTTCGGCCCAAAATTGATCATGATTCTCATAGGTTAGAGGGGGAGGGGACGGAAATCCGCGCCTAGGTTGCTCGCACCGCTCTGCGCCGCAATCTAGGCAGCCGGCGGCAAGTGGTCAATTTGCTTGTCCACTTTGTGCGGCTGACAAAAGTCAAACTGCGGCAATGCGTCCTTTTTCTTTTGCTCGTTCGATTGATAAGAGAGTCGTGATGAACGCGTGAGGGGGACAAGAGCGCTTCATGGCAAAGGGTAGTTTTGCATTTCCGGTGGCGCCGATGCGCGCCTTGGCCTTGGGCGAGGTTCATTCGCGCCCCTATGCGCTGGTCACCACGCCGCGGGTGATCTTTCAGCTCGCCTTCCTGACGGATGGCGGCTCGATCGTCGATCATGCCGTGTTGTCGGAGCTGTCGCGCGCACGCGGCATCGCACCGCCGGGGCGGGACGCGAACCATCATGCAATGCCCTGGGGGCAGGGCACGTTGCGTTGGGAGCGTCACACCGAGTTCTCCACCTACTTCTGGGATGCGCCGCCGCCGGAGCAGTTCGGCGGCGAGGTGCCGATCCATCCCTTCGGCGACGGCTTTTCGCCGCCGGGCTCGCTGATCTCGGGCATCCGCCTGGAGATCCGGCCGGACACGCCCGAAACCCGTGACGCGATCGGGCTCTTCGATCCGACGAGCCTCTGCTACAGCGAAACCAAGAACGGCCAGGCGGTAATCGTCACCGACTTCCGCCAGAACGGCGACGGCCTGACGCAGATACTGGTCATCGACCGTGGCATGACCGAGGCGGGCACCGGCGCGCTCATTCAGCGCCTGCTCGATATCGAGACCTACCGGACACTGGCGATGATGGGCCTGCCGCTCGCCCAGTCGCTGTCGCCGGAGATCCGCCGGACCGAGGATGGCTTGACCGGAATCACCCAGCGTATGAAGGAAAATGTGCGCGAGGAGGCCGACGACATGCTGGCCGAGATCACCCGGCTTGCCGCCGACCTCGAGGCGGGTGCCGCGCTCAGCCTCTATCGCTTCGGCGCCAGCCGCGCCTATTACGGCATCGTGCAGGAGCGCATTCGCACGCTCTCCGAGACGCCGCTTCCGGGCTACGAGACCATCGGCACCTTCCTCGAACGACGCCTCGCGCCGGCGATGCGCACCTGCCAGTCGGTCGAGGAGCGCCAGGCCAACCTGTCGCGGAAGCTCGCCCGCGCGACCGCTCTTCTCAGAAGCTGGGTCGATGTCGAGCTCGAACGGCAGAACAGCGCGCTTTTGAACTCGATGGACCGGCGCGCCAAGCTGCAGCTACGCCTGCAGCAGACCGTCGAAGGCCTGTCGGTCGCCGCCATTTCCTACTACGTCGTTGGCCTGTTCGGCTATCTCGCCAAGGCAGTCAGCCACGAGCTGCCGATCGATCCGGGCCTCTTGACTGGCCTTGCCGTTCCCTTCGCCGTTGCCGGCGTCTGGCTGATCGTGCGCCGCATCCGCCGCCATCACGAGGAAGGTGAGCACAAGTAAGCAATTCCAGCAAAAGTGTGCAGCGTTTTGCGTCCGGAATTGCGAAAAACAAATAGCCCGTCTTGGAAACTACTGTTCCCAGTAGGGGATCGGCCCGTAAAGCCTGGCCAGGTAGTCGATGAAAAGGCGCACCTTGGCCGGCAGGAACTGGCGGCTCGGATAGACGGCCGAGAGGGTCAGTTGCTTGGAGCCTTCCCATTGCGGCAGCACCTGTACCAGCTGGCCGCTGCGCAATTCCGGGCCGATATCCCAGGTGGAGCGCAGCGCAATCCCCGCGCCGGCGATGACGGCGGCGCGCACGATCTCGGAGGAATTGGTCACGAGCGGCCCCTCCGGGTGCCAGACCAGCGCGCCTTCCGGCCCTTCAAGCTTCCAGTTGTCGTTGTTGTGCGCCGGCAGGCAGAGATGGTCTGCGAGGTCGCCAATTTCCGTCGGCGCACCATTGCGGGCAATGTATTCCGGCGAGGCGCAGAGCAGCCGGCGGACGGGCGCAAGTTTCCGTGCGACCAGGGACGAATCCACCAATTCGCCGATCCTGACCGCCATGTCGAAGCCGTCCGCGACGATATCCGTGAATTCGTCCGTCAGCACGATGTGCAGTTTCAGGTCCGGATGGTCCTTCATGAACTTCGTCAGGTGCGGCGCGATGTGCATCCGGCCGAAGGAGGTGGGCGCTGAGATTCTGAGCACGCCGAGCGCATGCGACGAGCGTCCGGAGGCATAGGCCTCGGCCTCCTCGATGCCCGAGAGAATGCCGAGTACGCGATCGTAGAACCCCTGGCCGGCTTCGGTCAGAGAGATCTGGCGTGTCGTGCGCTGCAGAAGCCGCGTTCCGAGGCGATCTTCGAGCCTCTTGATGCGCTTGGAGATCACAGCTGGGGAAAACCCCAGCGCCCGCCCCGCTGCCGACATACTGCCGGTGGAAACGACCCGTGCAAAAATCTCAAGATCGCCTAAATTCGTCATCAATCGTTGCCATTGTTTCCAAAACGGAAAAGCTCAATAGCATTTGCAGGGACTCTAGCCTAGTGGTAAAGAAAATAGACCAATTTACATGCGGCGGGAGAAACTGATGGCGGAGACGATCGGTTTTCTGCAACCGAAACAGGCTGTTATCGCCCGGCGCCGCGAGATCGTCGCCGACCTCGCCGACCTGTTGCCCGAGGGCTGCCTGATCAGCGACGAGCGCGGGCTGAAGCCCTTCGAGACAGATGCCTTTATCGCCTATCGTCGCATGCCGCTTGCCGTCGCGCTGCCGGAGACGACCGAGCAGGTCGCAGCCCTTCTCAAATATTGCAGCCGCTATGGCATCCCGGTCGTGCCGCGCGGCGCCGGAACCTCGCTTTCGGGCGGTGCCATCCCGCAAGAGGATGCGGTCGTCATCGGCCTTTCGAAGATGTCGCGCATACTCGATATCGACCTCTTCAATCGCGCCGCGACGGTTCAGGCAGGCGTCACCAATCTCAATATTTCCGAGGCGGTTTCCGCCGACGGTTTCTTCTATGCGCCGGACCCGAGTTCGCAGCTTGCCTGCACGATCGGCGGTAACATCGGCATGAATTCCGGCGGCGCCCATTGCCTGAAATATGGCGTCACCGCCAACAATCTGCTCGGCGTGAAGATGGTGCTGTTCGACGGCACGGTTATCGAGCTCGGCGGCAAGGGGCTGGATTCGGCGGGCTACGATCTGCTCGGCCTCGTCTGCGGTTCCGAGGGGCAGCTCAGCATCGTTACTGAGGCGACAGTGCGACTGATTGCCAAGCCGGAGGGCGCTCGTCCCGTGCTCTTCGGCTTTGCCTCTTCCGAAGCGGCCGGCGCTTGCGTCGCCGATGTCATCGGCTCCGGTATCATCCCCGTCGCGATCGAGTTCATGGACAAGCCGGCGATCGAGATCTGCGAAGCCTTCGCCCATGCCGGCTATCCGCTCGATGTCGAAGCGCTGCTGATCGTCGAAGTCGAAGGCTCCGAGCCGGAAATGGATGCGACGCTTGCCGGTATCGTTGCGGTCGCGCGCCGTCATGGGGTGGCGACGATCAAGGAGTGCCAGTCGGCCATGGAAGCGGCTGCGATCTGGAAAGGCCGGAAATCCGCCTTCGGTGCCACCGGCCGCATCGCCGATTATATCTGCATGGACGGTACGGTGCCGCTCAGCCAGCTTTCGCATGTGCTGCGTCGCACCGGTGAGATCGTTGCGAGCTACGGCCTGCGCGTCGCCAATGTCTTCCACGCCGGCGACGGCAACATGCATCCGCTGATCCTCTACAACATCAACGACCCGGAGGATGCGGCGCGCGCCGAAGCCGCCGGCAACGATATCCTCAAGCTCTGTGTTGACGCCGGCGGTTGCCTGACGGGCGAGCACGGCGTGGGCATCGAAAAGCGGGACCTCATGCTGCACCAGTACAACCGGATCGACCTCGACCAGCAGATGGCGGCACGTGCCGCCTTCGATCCGCAATGGATCCTGAACCCGTCCAAGGTCTTCCCGCTCGAAGGGCGTCCCGCCGCATGATCGTGCATTTCGAACCGGCAAGCGAAGAGGGGATTGCGACCGTCGTTCGCGCGATGGCGGCCGATAGGGCTTCGCTCGCGGTGATCGGCGGCAACACGCGCTCGGGTCTTGGCAATCCCGTGCGTGCCGACCGGGTACTGTCGACGCGCCGCTTGTCCGGCATCGTCAGCTACAATCCGGCCGAGATGACGATCACCGCGCTTTCGGGGACGCCGCTGCGCGCGATCGAAGAGGCACTGGCGGAAAACCGGCAGATGCTTGCCTTCGAACCGATGGACCATCGGCCGATTTTCGCCGCGTCGGGCGAGCCGACGATCGGCGGGGTCTTCGCCGCCAACGTGTCCGGCCCCAGGCGCTATGTCGCCGGTGCCGCCCGCGACAGCCTGCTCGGCGTTCGCTTCGTCAACGGTGAGGGGGAGGCAATCAAGGCCGGCGGACGGGTGATGAAGAACGTCACCGGCCTGGATCTGGTCAAGCTTTTGGCCGGCTCGCACGGCACGCTCGGCATCCTCACCGAAGTCACCTTCCGCGTCCTGCCGCTGCCGCCAGCGTCTGAGACCATTGTGGTCTCCGGGCTCAACGATGCCGAAGCCGCGGCGGTCATGGCCGAGGCGATGGCGCAGACGGTGGAGGTTTCGGGTGCCGCACATCTGCCGGAGAGCGTGCGTGGGCGGTTCCTGGATGGCGGGCTTCCGGACGGCGCCGCGACGGTACTACGGCTCGAAGGACTGGAGGCATCGGTTGCGCTCCGGGCTGAAAAACTGACGAACGCGGTCGGCCGCTTCGGTGCGGTGACCCGGCTCGATGCGCCGCAGACTCGGCAGCTCTGGGCCGAGATCCGCGACGTCAAACCCTATGCCGACGGCACCAGGAAGCCGCTCTGGCGCGTCTCCGTCGCCCCGTCGCTCGGCCATCAATTGGTGGCGGCGCTCCGGTTGCAGACCGGGGTCGATGCCTTCTATGACTGGCAGGGCGGTCTCGTCTGGCTGCGCATGGAGGCCGACCCAGAAGCGGAACTCGTGCGTCGCTATATCAAGGTTCTCGGTGGCGGACATGCAACGCTGGTCAGGGCCGAAGAAGGTTATCGTGCCGCCATTCCATCGTTTGAACCACAACCCTTGGCCGTGGCACAATTGAGCGAGCGCGTCCGCGCGAAGTTCGACCCGCACCGGATCTTCAATCCGGGCCGCATGGCTGCGGTCTCCTGAGGCGACGGCGGTGAACATGGGAGGAGTTGATGAGCGATAATGGTCCGCAGACACCGTTTTCCCGCGAGACTGATCGCTGGCTGGAGCCGGGCAAGATCAATGTCCAGGTGATCTATGTCCTTTATCTCGTGGGCTTTGCGGTGGGGATCACTCCGATCATCGGCGTGGTGATGGCCTATCTCAATCGCGGCAAGGGTGCGCCGTGGGTCCAGACGCACTATGAATGGGCGATCCGGACCTTTTGGATCGCCCTGTTGTTCGGCGTAATATCGTTGCTGCTGACGGTGCTGTTGATCGGCGTTCTCGGTTTCATCGCCACCGCCGTCTGGATCGTCGTGCGCTGCGTCGTCGGCCTGCAACGGGCCGCGCGCCAGGAGCCGATCACCAATCCCGAAAGCTGGATGGTGTAGACCACGGCGCAAACCCTGAAACCGGGTCCGGTCGAAGGATGCTGAAATGAGAATGCCGCGGTGACCGAAGCACGTCGCAAGTGCCCGTTACCGCGGAACCGGAAAGTGGAGTTCGCGTTTGCAGACCAATTTTACCCCCGCGCAGCTTGCCGACCCGCATGTGGCCGAATCCGAGGCCATCCTGCGCAAATGCGTGCACTGCGGCTTCTGCACCGCCACCTGTCCGACCTATGTGACGCTCGGCGACGAACTCGATAGTCCGCGCGGGCGCATCTATCTCATCAAGGACATGCTGGAAAACGGCAGGGCGGCCGACAAGGAAACGGTCACCCACATTGACCGCTGTCTCTCCTGTCTCGCCTGCGCAACCACCTGTCCCTCCGGCGTCGACTACATGCATCTTGTCGACCATGCGCGCGTCCACATCGAAAACACCTATCGGCGCCCGTTTAGGGATAGATTGGCGCGTTCCGTGCTGGCGGCGGTGCTGCCCTATCCCGCGCGCTTCCGCCTGTCGCTGAAGGCGGTCGGCCTTGCCCGGCCCTTCGCAGGGATGATGAAGCGCATGCCGTTGCTGAAGACCTTCGGCGTCATGCTCGATCTCGCGCCAAGCGCCGTGCCGCAGCCCTCCACTTCCGCCATGCCCGGCGTCCACACGGCGCAGGGAAAACGTGTCGGTCGTGTCGCGCTCCTGTCCGGATGCGCGCAGCCGGTGCTGAAGCCGGAGATCAACGAGGCGACGATCCGTCTTTTGACGCGCTTTGGTGTCGAGGTGGTTGTTTCGGCCGGCGAAGGCTGTTGCGGCGCCCTGGTGCACCACATGGGCCGCGAGAACCAGGCGCTTGAGGCGGCGCGCCGCAACGTCGACGCCTGGCTGAAGGTCGCAGACGAGGGCGGGCTCGATGCCATCGTCATCACCGCTTCGGGCTGCGGAACGACGATCAAGGACTACGGCCACATGCTGCGGCTCGATCCTGAGTATGCAGAAAAGGCGGCACGTGTCTCGGCGCTGGCAAAAGACATCACCGAGTACCTGTCTACGCTAGACCTGCCGGAACAGGATGCGAGGGGCATGACGCTTGCCTATCATTCCGCCTGCTCCATGCAGCATGGCCAGAAGATCACCGTGGCGCCGAAGCAGCTTTTGAAGCGTGCTGGCTTCGTCGTCCGCGATCCGGCCGAAGGCCACCTCTGCTGCGGTTCGGCCGGCACCTACAACATCCTGCAGCCGGAAATCTCGGCGAAACTGAAGGCGCGCAAGGTCAAGAACATCGAGGCGACGAAGCCGGATGCGATCGCGACCGGCAATATCGGCTGCATTACCCAGATCGCCAGCGGCACTGCGATCCCCATCCTGCATACGGTCGAACTGCTCGACTGGGCCTATGGTGGAGCAAAGCCCAAGGGGCTCTGATGGACAGGCAAAAGGCCGGCTCCGTGAGGAACCGGCCTTTCAAACTGTGCATGGTCGATGACCGTCAGCCGCCGAAGATCTGGCGGAAGATGTCGACGCCGCGATCGTCGAAATAGGTGTCGCCGGCTTTGCTGCCGGGGCCGATGACGATGACCTTGGTGCCGATGTCGGCGCGATCGTAGAGGTGTTCCACGTCGTCGTTCATCATGCGGATGCATCCGGATGACATGTTCTGGCCGATGGTCCAGGGCTGGTTGGTGCCATGGATCCGGAAGATCGTGTCGCGGCCGCCCTTGTAGAGATACATGGCGCGGGCGCCGAGCGGGTTGTCGATGCCGCCTTCCTGGGTGACCGGCAGGATGCGGCCCTTGGCAGCCTCGCGCTGGCGCATCTCCGCCGGCGGTGTCCAGGTCGGCCATTCGGCCTTGCGGCCAACCTTCACGACACCCGACCAGCCGAAGCCGTCGCGGCCGACACCGATGCCGTAGCGCGTCGCGCGGTTCGGGCCGTCGATGTAGTAAAGGTACTTGTTGTTGGTATCGACGATGATCGTGCCGGGGGCTTCGTCGGTGCGGAAGCGAACCTTGGTGCGCCAGTATTGTTTTGCCGGCTTCTTCGGCGTGGCCACGAGTACAACGTCTGATGATTTGACCTTGGAGCCTGTCGCCGGCGTCGGCGTGAAAGCCGAGGCGCTGGCGGCGACAAGAATAGTGCTGGTCGCGATGGCGATCGCGACCACTTTGCTGGCATGACGCTTCATATACGATTCCCTCTAACCCTCGTTGCAGGCAGGCTAAGCAAAATGCGCCGAAGTTCAAGCCTGCCATACAGCCGGCGGACCGCCGAACTTATATCTGTTCATGCTGCTGTTGCCTGAAAATCACGCATAGGCAATAGCAAAACGTGCGAGGGGGAGGGAATATTCTATGCTATGCTCCAATTATATGACGATAACCTTCGTGCCCACCTTCACGTGCTCGTAAAGGTCGACGACGTCTTCATTGCGCATGCGGATGCAGCCGGAGGAAACGGCATAGCCAATCGTCCAGGGCGCATTGGTGCCGTGGATTCGATAGAGCGTCGAGCCGAGATACATGGCGCGCGCGCCAAGCGGGTTTTCCGGGCCGCCGTCCATGCGCGCCGGCAGGTAGTGGCCCTTGGCGGCTTCGCGGCTGATCATCTCCTGCGGCGGCGTCCAGCTCGGCCACTCCGCCTTGCGGGTGACCTTGTGGGCGCCTGCCCATTCGAAGCCCGGCTTGCCGACGCCGACGCCATAGCGCCGTGCCTCGCCGTTGCCGGTCACCAGATAGAGAAAGCGGTTGTTCGTATCGATGACGATCGTGCCCGGCTTTTCCTTGCTCTCATAGGCGACCGTCTGCGGCAGGTATTGCGGGTCGAATTTCGACTTGACCGGCCGCTGGGCGCGCATGGCGTTGGCCGGCTGGATCAGCGGGTTGATGGCGCGGCGTTTGACCTGCGGCTGCGCGACCTGTCCCTGATAATACTGTTTTCGGGTGGCTGCCGGAATCTGCTGCCGGTAGATGACCTGCCGCGTGCGGGCCTGCTGCCCGCCGAGCTGCATTACCCAGGGGGCGGTGAGGTCGGGGCTGACGACCACCGGAGGCCGGTTCTGATACCGATCCTGCGCCACGGCGGGAGCGGCGACGAGGGTCAGCAGGGAGACTGCTAAAAGAAGGGATTTTTTCAACATCGGACGGACTCGCTACCTTTCGCCGAAATTCATCAAGGGGCGCAGACAGCCGAAGAACCGGACGCTCGAGCGGGGGGTATGCGCCTTGGCAATGGCGCGATCGTGTCACCGGGGGGCCACCGAATGGTAAACGGCGCTTCATTAAAAGGCGAAGGCGCCGATAAAGCTTTGGGTAGGGTTATCCGCCGCTTTAGGAATCTGGTTTGCAAATGGTAAAGGCAGGGAAATGAACAGGATGGAGCGAGGAAAGCGATGACGGTCAAGGGCATAGTGATCGGCGAGGACGGACTTCAGCGCTGCGCCTGGCAGGGCAATCTCGACGACTACCGTCGCTATCATGACGACGAATGGGGCCGTCCGGTCACCGACGATCGCCGCCTGTTCGAGAAGATCTGCCTCGAAGGGTTCCAGTCCGGCCTGTCATGGCTGACGATCCTGCGCAAGCGCGAGGCATTCCGTGCCGCCTTTGCCGGCTTCGATTTCGACAAGGTCGCGATGTTCGATGAGACCGATATCGAGCGCTGCCTTGCCGATACCGGCATCGTGCGCCATCGCGGCAAGATCGTCTCGACCATCAACAATGCCCGTCGCGCCCAGGAACTCAGGCAGGAATTCGGTTCGCTCGCGGGCTATTTCTGGTCATACGAGCCGCAGGCAGCCGAGCGCCCGAAACTGGTGACCTACGAGGCGATCGTCGCCAACCCGACGACCCCGACCTCGATGCGGATTTCCAAGGACCTGAAGAAGCGCGGCTGGACCTTCGTCGGCCCGACGACGATTTACGCCTTCATGCAGGCCATGGGTCTCGTCAACGATCACATCGAAGGCTGCCATTGCCGCGTGGTTGTCGAGGAACTGCGTGGCAAGCTCGCAAGACCCAGGGCTCGCGTGGCCTGATTGATGCGCCCGTCATCAGTTTGGGGGTGGGAGTTTCCCGGTGAAGGCTTTGCTTGAGGGAGCGCCATCGAGGCGCCTCATAGAGCTGCTTCAACCCAGGGAATAGTGTCCGCGGTTTCAAGCTTTGCGCTCAAGCGCAGAGCATCACGCGCTCGCGCGGAAAGGCGAAGACGCCTTGCAGCAGATTCTTGCCATCAGGCATGTCCAGCAAGGACCGACCGACGCAGAAGAGCTGCGCCGCTTGCGAGGTCGGCGCGCGCACCATGGCGGTAAAGCAGAACGAGGATGACGAGGCGGTCGCCTGTTCGAGAATGTTGAGCACGGTCGGGCGATCCTTGCGGTCATAGGCGCGCACCAGATCGATGATGCCGCAGGAAGGAGCGGAGATGCCGAGCAAGGCGGCGGTCTGTTGGCCGAGCTGGAAAATGCCGGTCGCGAGATCGCAGCGCCAGGCTTCCATGAGGTAGGTCCCCTCGTCGAGGCCCCGCATCCAATTGTGATGTGCGCCCAGATGTCCGGGCCGGATCGCCCCGCAGCCCGGTGTCATGAATCTCAACATGATGCCCATCCCTCTCTTCGCGCCGACGGCGAGACGTCTCCGCAGAAATCCGCCATTCCCGATGAAATGGTTCGCCGTTCCATTTTGCCGTTGGGGTATTGGGTCCGATGCTCGCATTGCATCCGGAGTGACCTGCGGGTAAATGCCGGACCGAAAATAGCCGATGATCTCCATGATCGAAACGTCGGCGATCGATCGAGCGATAAACTTTTAGTGATTGTTGGCGATTTATTGCGCCTTATGGTTGAAATCAACCCGTTCCGATCGATAGGTCGAGACGACCGGCTCCAGCTTCGGCTCGCGCCGAGTACCCCGCATCGCTTGCTACGACCAGCGCGACGCGCGCTTTGCGCGGTGCAAACCCTTGCCGCCCCCCACTTGATCCGATAGGGAAAGCAGCCAACACGCTGACAGTCCGGAATGCTCCCATGACCGAGAAACAGAAGAAACCGCAGAAGCTCAAGGCGCGCCTGCCGCGCGGCTTTGTCGATCGCTCCGCCGCCGATATCCGTGCGACCGACGAAATGATCGGCAAGATCCGGGCGGTCTACGAGCATTATGGTTTCGATCCGGTCGAAACGCCGCTGTTCGAATATACCGACGCGCTCGGCAAGTTCCTGCCGGATAGCGACCGGCCCAACGAAGGCGTCTTCTCGCTGACGGACGATGACGACCAGTGGATGTCGCTGCGCTACGACCTGACGGCGCCGCTCGCCCGCCACGTTGCCGAGAATTTCAACGAGATCCAGCTGCCGTTCCGCACCTACCGTGCCGGTTACGTCTTCCGCAACGAAAAGCCGGGTCCGGGCCGCTTCCGCCAGTTCATGCAGTTCGACGCCGATACGGTCGGTGCCGCCGGCGTCCAGGCGGATGCCGAAATGTGCATGATGATGGCCGACACCATGGAAGCCCTCGGCATCGCGCGCGGCGACTACGTGATCCGCGTCAATAACCGCAAGGTGCTCGACGGCGTCATGGAGGCGATCGGTCTCGGCGGTGACGACAAGGCGAACGCGCGCCTGACGGTGCTGCGCGCCATCGACAAGCTTGACAAGTTCGGCACCGAAGGCGTGCGGCTCCTGCTCGGCGAAGGCCGCAAGGATGAGAGCGGCGACTTCACCAAGGGCGCCGGCCTGAGTGCCGAGCAGATCGACAAGGTGCTCTTCTTCGTCGGCATCAAGGACTATGCCGAAAGCGCCGCCGATCTCGCTGCCCTGGTTGCCGGTACGGCCAAGGGTGGGGAAGGCGTCGAGGAACTGAACACGATCCGCAGTCTGGTTCTGAGCGTCGGCTACGAGGCCGATCGTATCAAGATCGACCCCTCGGTCGTGCGCGGTCTTGAATACTACACCGGCCCAGTCTTCGAGGCCGAGCTGCAGTTTGCCGTCACCAACGAGAAGGGCGAGAAGGTCGTCTTCGGTTCGGTTGGCGGCGGCGGCCGCTATGATGGCCTCGTGTCGCGCTTCATGGGCCAACCGGTGCCGGCCACCGGTTTCTCGATCGGCGTTTCCCGTCTGATGACGGCGCTGAAGAACCTCGGCAAGCTCGGCGCGTCGGAAGTGCTCGCCCCGGTCGTCGTCTGTGTCATGGACCGCGACATCGAAAGCATGGGACACTACCAGCGTTTCGTGCAGCAGCTGCGCCACGCCGGCATCCGCGCTGAGATGTACCAGGGCAACAAGAAGAATTTTGGCGATCAGCTGAAATATGCCGACCGCCGCGGCTCGCCGCTGGCGATCATCCAGGGTGGCGACGAACGCGCCGCCGGTGTCGTGCAGATCAAGGATCTGATCGAGGGCAAGCGCCTGTCGGGCGAGATCGAGGACAATGCGGCCTGGCGCGAGGCGCGCGTGGCCCAGGTTTCCGTTCCGACCGCCGAGCTGGTCAAAAAGGTACGCGAGATGCTGGCGGCGCAGGCCGAGGATCGGGCAAGGGGCTGACGGTCATGGCCCTCATCAATCTGCCTGCCTTCGCCGACGATCTGCTTGCCGACTTTGAAAGCCTTGGCACGCTGCGTGTCGACACACCGGTGATCCAGCCGGCCGAACCCTTCCTCGCCATGGCTGGCGAGGATCTGCGCCGCCGTATCTTCATGACCGAGAGCGAGACCGGCGAAAGCCTCTGCCTGCGCCCGGAATTCACCATTCCCGTTTGCCTCCGCCACATCGAGACGGTGACCGGCACGCCGAAGCGCTACGCCTATCTCGGCGAGGTCTTCCGCCAGCGCCGCGAGGGCGGCAACGAATTTTACCAGGCCGGCATCGAGGATCTCGGCGATACGGATATCGCCACAGCCGATGCACGCATTGTCGGTGACGCGATGCGTGTCGTTGCCAACCGCTTGCCGGGCCGGGGTCTCAACGTGACGCTCGGTGACCAGGCGGTGTTCGAAGCCGTCGTCGGCGCCTGCGGCCTGCCGGTCGGCTGGCAGAAGCGGCTGATCCATGCCTTTGGCGACCAGAAGCACCTGCAGAAGCTGCTCACCGAACTCGCTCATCCGCGGACGGTCGGTGTCTTCGGTCCCGAGGTCGTGCGCCTGTCGATGGACGGATTGCTTGAGGATGAAGCCCGCCTCATCGCCCATATCGCCGAAACGATGGAATCGACCGGCTACTCCACCAATGCCAGCCGCTCGCCGCAGGACATCGCCCGGCGGCTGAAGGAAAAGATGGAGCTGGCGAACACGCAGCTCGATCGCAAGACGCTGGACCAGGTTGGCGCGTTCCTGGCGCTCGACGTTCCGCTCGCCGATGCTCCGGCGGCACTCTTCGCCTTCGCGCAGAAGTCCGGCCTCAAGCTCGATGAGGCGCTCGCCCGCTTCGATGCCCGTGTCGCAGCACTTTCCGCGGCCGGTGCCGACATCGGCGCGATCCGCTACCGCGCGGCCTTCGGTCGTCCGCTCGACTATTACACAGGCCTCGTCTTCGAGGTCGAAGTCGCCGGCATTCAGGCAGTTCTGGCCGGCGGAGGTCGCTTTGACCGGCTGCTGACGCTGCTCGGCGCCCGCGAACACATTCCCGCTGTCGGTTTCTCGCTCTGGCTCGACCGCATCGAAAAGGCGATTACCTCCCAGGGAGGCGTTCAATGACCATCACCATCGCGCTGCCGTCCAAGGGGCGGATGAAGGATGACGCCTCGGCGATCTTTGAGCGGGCCGGAATGAAGATCGTCGCCGTCGGCAACGATCGCTCCTATCGCGGCCGGGTCGAAGGTTCTGATGATGTGGAGATCGCGTTCCTGTCGGCCTCCGAGATTTCCCGCGAACTTGGCAATGGCTCGATCGATTTCGGCGTCACCGGCGAAGACCTGGTGCGCGAGGGGCTCGCCAATGCCGATGCCCGCGTCGAGTTCTGCGCCCGTCTCGGCTTCGGTCATGCCGATGTCGTCGTCGCAGTGCCGGAGATTTGGTACGACGTCGACACCATGGCCGATCTCGGCGACGTTGCCGCCGACTTCCGTGCCCGCCATGGCCGCCGCCTGGCGATCGCGACCAAGTACTGGCGACTGACGCAGAACCATTTCTCGGGAAGCCACGGCATCCAGCTCTATCGCATCGTCGAAAGCCTCGGTGCGACCGAAGGCGCGCCGGCGTCCGGCTCGGCCGACATCATCGTCGATATCACCTCGACCGGCTCGACGCTGAAGGCGAACCATCTGAAGATCCTGACGGACGGCGTGATCCTGCGTTCCGAGGCCTGCCTGGTGCGGGCGCGTAAATCGGCGCATGCCGGCGATCCGGTCGTGGCACGGGTTATTGCGGCGGTTCGCGGCGTGCTTTGACGCTGCGAACGGGGCAGGGCGGAGCCTACGGCTATCTCGCTGGCCCCGTGGACTGCAAAAATTAAAGTAGGGCCCTCACAAAGCGCGCCCTCCGCTCCTATGTAAGGCGTGCAGACGGCGCCCTTGCCGCTTCGTTTCCAGGAGACCTTCATGGCCGATCTTTCCGCCTTTCCGATCACCAAGCGCTGGCCGGCGAAAAACCCCGATATTATCCAACTCTATTCGCTGCCGACGCCGAATGGCGTGAAGGTCTCGATCGCGCTCGAAGAGCTGGGTCTCGCCTACGAGCCTCACCGGGTTGCCTTCGATGCCAACGAGCAGAAATCGCCGGAGTTCGTCTCGCTCAATCCGAATGGCCGCATTCCGGCGATCATCGATCCCAATGGCCCGGACGGCAAGCCGATCGGCCTGTTCGAATCCGGCGCGATCCTGATCTATCTGGCGGAAAAGACCGGAAAACTGCTGCCGGCCGATGCGGCCGGTCGCTACGAGACCATCTGCTGGGTGATGTTCCAGATGGGTGGCATTGGCCCGATGCTCGGTCAGTTCGGTCATTTCTTCAAGTTCGCTGCCGATAAGGTCGCCAACAATTCCTATCCCGTCGAGCGTTACCGTGACGAAGCGAAGCGCCTTCTCGGTGTGCTGGAAGCGCGCCTTGAGGGGCGGCAATGGCTGATGGGTGACGATTACACGATCGCCGACATCGCCACCTACCCCTGGGTCGAAGGCGCGCGCAGGTTCTATGGCGGAGCCGAGGTCCTCGATTACAAGAGCTTTCCGAACGTGATGGCCTGGGTCGAGCGCGGCCTGTCGCGCCCGGCGGCTCTAAAGGGCATGGAAGTGCCGCGCAAGGAATAGCAATCACGACAGCCCTGTGCCTGAGTTGACGAAGCTCGGGCGCAAGGCTAGGCCTTGCTGTACAGACGAATAAGAAGCAGGTGAGAAGCGTGTCGGGAAGGCTTGTAGTTGTCGGTGGCGGTCAGGCCGCCTTTGCCCTGGTTGCCAAGCTGCGTGCCCTCAAGGACGAGCGGCCGATCACCATCGTCGCCTCCGAAGCGAGCCTGCCCTACCAGCGCCCGCCGCTTTCCAAAAAATATCTCTTGCGCGAGATGAGCCTCGACCGGCTGCTCTATCGGCCGGAGGCCTGGTACGGCGAGCACAATGTCGACATACGGCTCGAGACGATCGTGACCGGCCTTGATCGCGCCGGCAAGCGCGTGACGCTCAGCGACGGGACCTCGCTCGAATACGAGGTGCTCGCCTTTGCGACCGGCGCCACGCCGCGCCGGTTGCCGGCTTCCGTCGGCGGTGATCTCGACGGCGTGTTCGTCGTGCGCGACTTCCAGGACGCGGATCGCCTTGCCGAGGAAATGAAGCCCGGCCGTCGCGCCCTGGTCGTCGGCGGCGGTTATATCGGCCTTGAAGCGGCGGCGGTCGCCCGGACCTGCGGGCTCGAGGTCACGGTCATCGAGATGGCCGACCGCATCCTGCAGCGCGTTGCCTCATCGGCGACATCCGGCCTGGTGCGCGATATTCACCACGCCCGCGGCGTAGATATCCGCGAGGGGACCGGGCTCAATCGTCTCATCGGCGAAAGCGGCCGGGTGACCGCAGCGGACCTTTCCGATGGGTCGAGATTGCCGGTCGACGTCGTCATTGTCGGGATCGGTGTCACTGCCAATGACCGCCTGGCGCATGATGCCGGCCTCGAAACCGCCGGCGGCATCGTCGTCGATGCCTTCGGGCGAACTGCCGACCCGGCGATCTTCGCTATGGGCGATTGTGCCGTGCTTCCCTGGGAGGACCTGCGCATCCGGCTGGAATCGGTGCAGAACGCCGTCGACCAGGCCGAGGCCGTTGCGGCAATCCTCGCCGGCAGCGAGCACCCTTACGAACCCAAGCCCTGGTTCTGGTCCGACCAGTACGACGTCAAGCTGCAGATCGCCGGCTTTGGACTCGGTCATGACGAAACCATCGTCAGGCCCGGTCAGCGCGAGGGCAGTGTGTCCGTCTGGTACTTTAAGCAGGGACGCTTCGTGGCGGTCGATGCGATCAATGACGCCAAGGCCTATGTGACGGGCAAGAAGCTCCTCGAGACCGGCATCAATCCCGACCGGGCCGTCATTGCCGATCCGCAATCGGACCTCAAGGCGCTGCTATCGCAGCCCTGAGCGGGACCACGCCTGGCCGCGCTTTCCACCTGCTGCAACTTGCAGGCGGTCAGATTTCAATTTTCGTTAACGACGAAACTACTGTTTGGCCACGCAACTGTGGGCCGGAGCGACGATTTATCATTTCCTTAAATCACCTGACGTCAACACAGGCCGCTTAACTGGAGGCGAAAGGTCTCGTTTCCCGGCGGTTGTTGATTTAGGCGATTGCGATGTTCAAGGTTCTTACATGCCTCGTGGTGGAGCATAATCCGAAGCTGGTCGCGTTGGCGGCGCTCATATGCTTCCTGTCCAGCTACGGCGCGGTGGCGCTGTTGCAGCGCGCGCGTGGATCTTCCGGCAAGGCGCGGACGATCTGGGCGGTGGCTGCAGGCATTGCCAGCGGCTTCGGCATCTGGGCCACCCACTTCATCGCCATGCTTGCCTACGACCCCGGGGTCGTCCTTGGCTACCAGACGGACCTGACGGCCCTGTCGTTGGCCGTTGCGATCGTGCTGACCACGACGGCGCTGCTGATCGCGACCTGCGTGCAGGATCGGCAGGCGTGGATTGCCGGCGGCCTGGTGCTCGGCGCCGGTGTTGCCTGCATGCATTTCCTCGGCATGGCGGCCCTCGATGTTCCCGGCAACCTGCGCTGGGACGCCACGCTCGTTGTCGCGTCGATCGTGCTCGGCTCGCTGTTCGACATCGGCGCACTCGGCACGATTGCCTGTATGGGCAAGCCGCTGAAGGCGAAGATCATCGCGACGCTCCTGATGACGCTCGGCATCGTCGCGCTGCACTTCACCGCCATGGGCGCCGTGACGATCGAAGTCGGTCTCATCACCCCGACCTATGAAGGCATGATCCAGCCGCACTTGCTCGCCTTCGTCATTGCCGGAACCGCCTTCTTCCTTCTGTCCCTGGTGCTGGTTGCCGCCGGCTTTGCCCATCATGCCGAGCTCTCCGCCGCCGCAACCGAACGGGAGTTCACGCGCTTCGTCCGCAGCGTGAAGGACTACGCGATCTACATGCTCGACGTCGATGGCCGCGTGGCGAGCTGGAATGCCGGCGCCGAGGCCAACAAGGGTTATGCCGCCGAGGAAATCATCGGCAAGAATTTCGCCTGCTTCTATTCGGACGACGATCAGCGCGATGGCCTGCCGCGCCGCGCGCTTGAGGTTGCCATGGTCGAGGGCAAGTTTGAGAACGAGGGTTGGCGCTATCGCAAGGACGGCTCTCGCTTCTGGGCGCATGTGGTGATCGATCCGTTCTTGGACGAGGAGGGCAAGCACGCCGGCTTCATCAAGATCGTCAAGGACACCACCAAGGCGAAGGCCGATGCCGATCGCATTGCCGAGGTCAGCAACAACCTCGATGTCGCGCTCGAGAACATGTCGCAGGGTATCTGCCTGTTCGATAGCGATGACCGGCTGCTCCTGTCGAACCGACGCTGCCGCGAGATCTTCGGCTTCTCCGAAACGCTTGCCGGCAAAGGCCTGACCTTCCGCGAGATCGTCGATATCGTCTTCGCCCGCATTTACGCCGAGCCCGAAATTGCGCGAGCCAAGGCCGAGGAACTCTATCAGAAACACCGGATCGAAATGGTCGGCAAGGGCGGTGGCGATATCGTCGAGAAGCTCGCCAACGGCCGCTCGATCCTGACCAAGCACCGCACGCTGCCCGATGGTGGCTGGGTCAGCACCTATGAAGACATTACCGAGCGCCTGGATACCGAGGAACAGATCACCTTCCTTGCGCGTCACGACAGCCTGACGGGCCTGCCGAACCGGTTGCAGTTCAGCAGCTACCTCGAAGAGGAACTGGATGCGGCCGCCTGGTTCAACCGCAAGGTTGCCGTCATCGGCATCGACCTCAACAAATTCAAGGAAGTCAACGACCTGCACGGTCATGCCGCCGGCGATTTCGTGCTGGTGACGATTGCCCAGCGCGTGAAGGGCCTGTTGCAGGAAGGCGAGTTCGTGGCGCGCCTCGGCGGCGACGAGTTCGCCGCGGTCAAACGCTTCGAGGAACTGGCCGAACTCAACGACTTCCTGCGGCGGATCGAGAAGAGCTTGCACGAGGAAATGCGCTTCGGCGATTTCGAGCTGAAGTCCGGCGGCAGCATGGGCGTCGCCATCTACCCGCAGGATGCGGAAACGGCCGATACGCTGATCAACAATGCCGACCTTGCGATGTACCGGGCGAAGGCCGCGCTCAACCAGACCGTCTGCTTCTACGAGGTTTCGATGGACGAGGCTGCCCGCCAGCGGCGCGCACTTGCCAACGATCTCTGGGATTCCGTCGACAAGAAGCAGCTTGCTCTGCACTACCAGGTGCAGAAGTCGGTGATGACCGGCGTCGTCATCGGCTACGAGGTGCTCCTGCGCTGGCATCATCCCGAACGCGGCATGGTGCCGCCCAGCGAATTCATTCCACTCGCCGAAGAGTGCGGTGCAATCCTGCCGATCGGCGAGTGGGTGCTGCGCGAAGCCTGCCGCGAGGCGGCTGGCTGGGAGAGCAACCACAAGATCGCGGTCAACCTGTCGCCGGTCCAGCTCGCCAATGGCGATATCGTCAGCCTGGTGCAGGACGTGCTTGCCGAGACCGGGCTCAATCCGAACCGGTTGGAGCTTGAGATCACGGAGTCGACGATCATCGACGACAAGGAGCGCGCGCTGCTGACCCTGCGTCAGATCAAGGAGCTCGGCGTGACGATCGCGATCGACGATTTCGGCACCGGGTACTCGTCGCTTGAAACGCTCCGCTCCTTCCCCTTCGACAAGATCAAGCTCGACAAGAGCTTCATGTGGGAAGTGGAGGGCAGCCCGCAGGCCAAGGCGATCGTCCGCGCCATCCTGGCGCTCGGACAGAGCCTGTCGGTGCCGGTCCTTGCCGAGGGCGTCGAGACGCAGACGCAGCTCGATATCCTGCAGGCGGAAGGCTGCGACGAGGCACAGGGCTATCTGCTCGGCCGGCCGGCCCCGATAACGCTCCTGTTCAGCGGCGACGAAGAGGCGGCCGCCGCCTGATCGGCGGACGTCATCATCGCGAGGGTCGCGTCCATGGCGAGCGCCTTGTCTGCGCGAACTGTCGGCCGGGTCAGGCTTGCGCTATTGCCGCAGCAACGTCCGGCCGGCGCCTTCCACCAGGAAGCGCGGGAAGAAGAAGACACCCGTTATCGTGCCGGAATAGCGCTGTTCGAGGCCTGAGGATTCGCCGATGCAGAACAGCGGCTGTTTCTGGCCGTGCTCTTCGAGTGCGATCGTCGTCGAAAAGCAGAAGGATGAGCAGCTTGTCGCCGCCTGCTCGAAAAGCTCGAGCACGTGGTTGCGGTCGGCTGGGTCGTAGCAGCGCACGAAGTTGAGCAGGCCGCATTCGCCGTCGCGCAGGCCATGGATGGCGGCAGCTTTCTCGCCAAGCCGGAACAGCCCCGTGGACAAGTCGCCCGACCAGCCTTCCGCCGCACAGAACTGTTGCAGGAACTCATGATGTGGCAGGTCGAGGTGCGGCTGTCCCGGAGAGCCGAGGGGAACGGAATTTGCTCTCGTGATCTTGAACACGGTCTACCCCAGCAGCATTCCTGGACATCGTCTTCGACGCCCCAGGAAACACGTCCTATTGTGCAAATTCCGCCCAACCATCAACCAATGCAAGAGTACACGCCACCTATTGCGGGCGTTTGTTCAACTCGAAAGGTCGCGAGATAGTAATGAAGCTCGCCTACGAAGTAATTTCGTCGGGGAGGTCGGCTCAATTTGCGATTAAATACTTATATGCTTTTCGTGATATTCTCGAAGAGGTCTCGGATGTTCGGTTAGTGCGAAAAAGCTTCGGCGATTGTTCGCCCGCTTGAGTTCGCTACCCGATCTCCCATCAATCTCCGCCCACTTGGGGCGCTGTTATAGTTCGTTTTTTTTCGACTTCAACGGTTTTTTGAAACCGGACTACAACCGGCGGCTTTTTTCTGCGGAGAGATTGGCGGGGGGCTCGCCCAGCCGCGAACGGCATTGATAAAAAACGAGAAAGGGCGACCCGAGGGCCGCCCTTCCGATCCGGATGGATCGCTAATGTGAAAAGGCTATCGCCTTATCACATCATGTCCATTCCACCCATGCCGCCCATGCCGCCCGGCATGCCAGCAGGTGCGTCCTTCTTCGGCAGTTCGGCGATCATGGCTTCCGTCGTGACGAGGAGGCCGGCAACCGAAGCTGCGTCCTGAAGGGCGGTGCGAACGACCTTGACCGGGTCGATGATGCCCATGGCGATCATGTCGCCATATTCGCCGGTCTGGGCGTTGTAGCCGAAGTTGTCCTGGTCCTTGTCGAGGATCTTGCCGACAACGATCGAAGCTTCGTCACCAGCGTTCTCTGCGATCTGGCGGGCCGGAGCCTGCAGAGCGCGACGAACGATGTTGATGCCGGCTTCCTGGTCGTCGTTGGCACCCTTGACGGTGATCTTGACGGAAGAACGCAGCAGGGCAACGCCGCCGCCCGGTACGATGCCTTCCTGAACAGCAGCGCGCGTCGCGTTGAGAGCGTCGTCGATGCGGTCCTTCTTTTCCTTCACTTCGACTTCCGTCGAGCCGCCAACGCGGATCACGGCAACGCCGCCAGCGAGCTTGGCAAGACGTTCCTGCAGCTTTTCGCGGTCGTAGTCGGAGGTGGTTTCTTCGATCTGGGCCTTGATCTGGGCAACGCGGCCTTCGATGTCGGCCTTCTGGCCGGCGCCGTCGACGATCGTCGTGTTTTCCTTGGAGATCGAAACCTTCTTCGCACGGCCGAGCATGTCGAGCGTGACGTTTTCGAGCTTGATGCCGAGGTCTTCGGAGATCACGGTGCCGCCCGTCAGGATGGCGATGTCTTCGAGCATGGCCTTGCGGCGATCGCCGAAGCCCGGAGCCTTGACAGCAGCAATCTTCAGGCCGCCACGCAGCTTGTTGACGACGAGCGTTGCAAGAGCTTCGCCTTCTACGTCTTCAGCGATGATCAGGAGCGGCTTGCCGGTCTGAACGACAGCTTCGAGAACCGGGAGCATGGCCTGGAGGTTCGAGAGCTTCTTCTCGTGGAGGAGAACGAAGACGTCGTCGAGGTCAGCGACCATCTTTTCCGGGTTGGTGACGAAGTAGGGGCTGAGGTAGCCGCGGTCGAACTGCATGCCTTCGACGACTTCGAGTTCGGTTTCGGCGGTCTTGGCTTCTTCAACCGTGATGACGCCTTCGTTGCCGACCTTCTGCATCGCTTCAGCAATGTCGAGGCCGATCTGACGCTCGCCGTTTGCCGAGATCGTGCCGACCTGTGCGACTTCTTCCGAAGTGTTGATCTTCTTGGCCTTGGCCTGGAGATCCTTGACGACTTCGGTGACGGCGAGGTCGATACCGCGCTTCAGGTCCATCGGGTTCATGCCGGCAGCAACGGCCTTGGCGCCTTCGCGAACGATCGCCTGGGCAAGAACGGTTGCAGTCGTGGTGCCGTCGCCGGCGATGTCGTTGGTCTTCGAAGCAACTTCGCGGACCATCTGGGCGCCCATGTTTTCGAACTTGTCTTCGAGTTCGATTTCCTTGGCGACCGATACGCCGTCCTTGGTGATGCGCGGAGCGCCGAAGGACTTGTCGATGATGACGTTACGACCCTTCGGGCCGAGCGTGACCTTTACCGCGTCAGCGAGGATGTCGACGCCACGCAGCATCTTTTCGCGCGCGGTGCGGCCGAACTTGATTTCTTTTGCAGCCATTAGAGAAAACTCCCGGGCTCATTGCCCATTGGTTGTCATAAAAAGGGGTGGACGACGGCTGATCAGCCGATGATGCCCATGATGTCGGCTTCCTTCATGATCAGAAGGTCTTCGCCGTTGATCTTGACTTCGGTGCCCGACCACTTGCCGAACAGAACGCGGTCGCCAGCCTTGACGTCGAGAGCAACAACCTTGCCGCTTTCGTCACGGGCGCCCGAACCGACGGCGACGATTTCGCCTTCCTGCGGCTTTTCCTTGGCGGTGTCCGGAATGATGATACCGCCCTTGGTCTTCTCTTCAGACTCGACGCGGCGAACGACGACGCGGTCGTGCAGCGGGCGGAAGTTGGTGCTTGCCATTAGTCTAATCCCTCGATCAAATGACATTACGGATCGCTGATCGACCCGATGGATGGGTGTTAGCACTCTCATTTATCGAGTGCTAGCGATGCCGAGATAAGCCTGGGTATGGGGTGAGTCAAGGATCGGCGCCTAGATTTTTTGCCGGCGGCAGTAGCCTTGGGCGAGCGCAGCAGGCGAGGGCGTAGGCAGCCTAGCCCCATTCTTGGCGAAATGTAGGCGATCGCGTCGACGAATGGCATTGGCGGGATTTTGACGGTTGATAACCGCTACAAAGTGCTTTGGCGAAGCGGGCGGCATCGGCAATGCACTTTTCTTTGACGCCCGACACCGCCGGAATCCTTGGGAGGGGGCGCCTTTTTCGGGCGCCGAGACTTGTAATCTCCTGCCTTCCTTGCCATGCAAGCCGGAAACCGTGTTTGCAGGAAGCCAGAATGGCCGCAAGGATCAACAGTTTTCGGGAAATCGCTGCGCGCTACGACGTGGTGCTGTGCGATGTCTGGGGCGTTCTTCATAACGGCGTGCAGGCCTTTGCCTCCGCTTGCGAGGCGTTGGCCGAGGCGCGTGCCGCCGGCCTGACTGTGGTGCTGATCACCAACTCGCCGCGTCCGCATCCGGGTGTGAAGATCCAGATCCGCGGTCTCGGCGTGCCGGACGAAGCCTACGACCGGATCGTGACCTCGGGCGATGTGACCCGCGCGCTGATCGCCGCCGCCGCCAAAAAGATCTTCTTCATCGGTGCCGAGCGCGACCTGCCGCTGCTCGAAGGCCTGGGAACGCAGATCGTTTCGTCGGAAGATGCTGAGACGGTCGTCTGTGCCGGCTTCTATGACGACGAAACCGAAACGCCGGAGCATTACCGCGCGACGCTGACGGGCCTTGCCAAGCGCAAGATCCCGTTCATCTGTGCCAATCCCGATCTGGTGGTCGAACGCGGCCACCGGCTGATCCCCTGTGCCGGCGCAATCGCCAAGCTCTACGAAGAGCTCGGTGGCGAAGCGCGCATTGCCGGCAAGCCCTATATCGCCATCTACCGTGCGGCGCTGACGGAGGCGAAGGCCGTTCGCGGCGCGCTTGACCTGTCGCGTGTCATCGCCGTTGGCGACGGTATGCCGACGGACGTCAAGGGCGCCCAGGATGCTGGCTTCGATCTGCTCTATATCAGTGCCGGTATCCACGCCCAGGAATACATGAACGAAAGCCGCACCGACGAGGCGAAGCTCGCCGCCTTCCTGAAGAAGGAAGGCGCCTCGCCGAAATATTGGATGCCACGGCTCGCCTGACGGGAAGACGGAGATGACGGTTTTTCATCGCAACGAGACCCGTGATCCGCTTCCGCAGCATCTGCGCGGCGGCGTCGTCGCGATCGGTAACTTCGACGGCGTGCACCGTGGTCACCAATCGGTGCTCAATCGGGCGCTGGAAGAGGCCAAAGCGCGCGGTGTGCCGGCGCTCGTGCTGACCTTCGAGCCGCATCCGAGAACCGTGTTCCGTCCGGAAACCCCGGTCTTCCGGCTGACGCCGGCACCGCTGAAGGCGCGCATCCTCGAAGGCATGGGTTTCGGCGCCGTCATCGAGTATCCGTTCGACCGCACCTTCTCGCAGCTTTCCGCATCGGATTTTATCCACCGTATCCTGCTCGAATGGCTGCACGCCTCGCATGTCGTCACCGGCTTCGATTTCCACTTCGGCAAGGGGCGCGAGGGCGGCCCCGCCTTCCTGATGGCGGCCGGCGGCGATTACGGATTTGGCGTGACGCTCGTCGATGCCTTCCGCGACGAAAACGCATCGGTCATCTCGTCCAGTTACGTGCGCTCGCTGCTTGGCGAAGGGGATGTCTCGCAAGCTGCCGGCATGCTCGGCTATCGCTATCTGGTCGAGGCGGAAGTGATCGGCGGCAAGAAGCTCGGCCGCGAACTTGGCTTTCCCACCGCCAATATGCGGCTTGCACCCGAGGTGGAACTCAGGCCGGGCATCTACGCCGTGCGCTTCCGCCGGGCCGACGGTTCGCTCTATGACGGTGTCGCGAGCTTCGGGCGCCGCCCGACTGTCGATAGCGACGGTGAGCCCTTGCTCGAAACCTTCGTCTTCGACTTTTCGGGCGATCTCTACGGCGAGATCTGTGCGGTCACCTTCTTCGGCTACCTGCGCGACGAACTGAAGTTCGACGGGCTTGATCCGCTGGTGGCGCAGATCCGTCAGGACGAGGCAGAGGCGCGGGCGTTGCTCGCCGGCGTGCAGCCGCTCGGCGACATCGACCGCAAGCTCAACTTCGCCCGATAAAAGATTTCGGCGTTGCTGTGGCGGCGGACCTTTTCAAAAGCCCGAAAACGCCTTAAACAACCGGCCACCATGACCCGGCACCGTCGATTGATCATCGATCAGCGAATTATTGGCCCGGCCTTCCGCGCGCTTTAGTCAGCCGGAAGGTCCGGGATTTCGGCGTTTCCGACGCCCCAGTCATCTCTCGATACCGAGCCCATTTCGTATGCGCGGCCCCTCGCGCGAAGAAGCGATTGCAAAGACCATGACCGACACCGCTGAAAAGATCGACTACTCCTCGACCCTTTATCTGCCGCAGACGGAATTCCCGATGCGCGCCGGCCTGCCGCAGAAGGAGCCGGAAACGGTGGCCCGCTGGCAGCAGATGGGCCTCTACAAGAAGCTGCGCGCATCGGCCGCCGGCCGCGACAAGTTTGTGCTGCATGACGGCCCGCCCTATGCGAACGGCAACATCCACATCGGCCATGCGCTGAACAAGATCCTCAAGGACGTCATCAATCGCTCGTTCCAGATGCGCGGCTTCGACGCCAACTATGTGCCCGGCTGGGACTGCCATGGTCTGCCGATCGAGTGGAAGATCGAAGAGAAGTACCGCGAGAAGGGCCAGAACAAGGACGAGGTCCCGGTCAACGAATTCCGCAAGGAGTGCCGTGACTTCGCCTCCGGCTGGATCCAGGTCCAAGCCGAGGAGTTCAAGCGCCTCGGCATCGAGGGCGACTTCGACAATCCCTACACGACGATGAACTTCCATGCGGAAGCGCGCATCGC
This sequence comes from Ensifer sp. 22460, assembly GCF_052044935.1. Taxonomy (NCBI): domain Bacteria; kingdom Pseudomonadati; phylum Pseudomonadota; class Alphaproteobacteria; order Hyphomicrobiales; family Rhizobiaceae; genus Ensifer; species Ensifer sp. 22460. Next base: position 331,241 of record NZ_JBQENZ010000001.1, on the reverse strand, counting down.
TGGCGAACTGATGAAGATCGCCAAGCTCGGCCAACTCTACCGCGGCTCCAAGCCGGTCATGTGGTCGGTCGTCGAGCGCACCGCGCTTGCCGAAGCCGAAGTCGAATATGCCGATGTCGAAAGCGACATGATCTGGGTGAAGTTCCCGGTCACCGAAGGTCCGGACAGCCTTGCCGGCAGCTTTGTCGTAATCTGGACGACCACGCCCTGGACCATCCCGGGCAACCGCGCCATCGCCTTCTCGTCGCGTTATGCCTATGGTCTCTACGAAGTGGCGACCGCCGAGAACGACTTCGGTCCGCAGCCGGGCGAGAAGCTGATCTTCGCCAAGCGCCTTGCGGACGAATCCGCAGCCAAGGCCAAGCTCACCTTCAACTTCGTTCGCGACCTCGAAGCCGACGAGCTGTCGTCGGTCACCTGCGCCCATCCGCTGCATGGTCTCGGCGGCGGCTACGCCTTCAAGGTGCCGCTACTCGACGGCGACCATGTGACCGACGACGCCGGTACGGGCTTCGTGCACACCGCCCCCGGCCACGGTCGCGAGGACTTTGATGCCTGGATGGACAGCGCCCGCGCGCTCGAAGCCCGCGGTATCTCCTCGGCGATCCCGTTCACGGTCGACGATGCCGGCTACTTCACTGCCGACGCCCATGGCTTCGGTCCCGATGCCGAAGGTGGCGCCGGCCGCGTCATCGACGACAAGGGCAAGAAGGGCGACGCCAACGATCGCGTCATCAAGGCGCTGATCGCCCGTCATGCGCTCTTTGCCCGCGGCCGCCTGAAGCATTCCTATCCGCATTCCTGGCGTTCCAAGAAGCCGGTGATCTTCCGCAACACACCGCAATGGTTCGTCTATATGGACAAGGCGTTCGGCGACGGATCGACGCTGCGTTCGCGTGCGCTTTCGGCGATCGACGACACCCGCTTCGTTCCCGGCGCCGGCCAGAACCGCCTGCGCGCGATGATCGAGGGACGCCCGGACTGGGTGCTCTCGCGTCAGCGCGCCTGGGGCGTGCCGATCGCGATCTTTGCCGACGACCAGGGTGAGATCCTGATCGACGAGGCCGTCAACGCCCGCATCCTCGACGCTTTCGAGCAGGAAGGTGCGGACGCCTGGTTTGCCGAAGGTGCCAAGGATCGCTTCCTCGGAAACGACCACGACCACGAAAAGTGGCACCAGGTCATGGACATCCTCGACGTCTGGTTCGATTCCGGTTCGACCCACACCTTTACGCTCGAAGACCGTCCGGACCTGAAGTGGCCGGCCGACGTCTATCTCGAAGGTTCGGACCAGCATCGCGGCTGGTTCCATTCCTCGCTGCTCGAGGCCTGCGCGACGCGCGGCCGCGCGCCCTACAACGCCGTTGTCACCCATGGCTTCACCATGGATGAGAAGGGCGAGAAGATGTCGAAGTCCAAGGGCAACACCGTCACGCCGCAGGAGGTGATGAAGGATGCCGGCGCCGATATCCTGCGCCTGTGGGTGATGACGACGGACTATTGGGAGGATCAGCGTCTCGGCAAGACGATCATCCAGACCAACATCGACGCCTATCGCAAGCTGCGCAACACGGTCCGCTGGATGCTCGGCACGCTTGCCCACGACAAGGGTGAAGAGATCGCCTATGCCGACATGCCGGAACTCGAAAAGCTGATGCTGCATCGGCTGGCGGAACTCGATCAGCTTGTGCGCGAAGGCTACGATGCCTTCGACTTCAAGAAGATCGCCCGTGCGTTGATCGATTTCTCGAACGTCGAGCTCTCGGCTTTCTATTTCGACGTGCGCAAGGACGCGCTCTACTGCGATGCGCCGTCGAGCCTGCGCCGCCGTTCGGCACTCGCCGTCATCCGCAAGCTCTTCGATTGCCTCGTCCTGTGGCTGGCGCCGATGCTGCCGTTCACCTCGGAAGAAGCCTGGCTGTCGCGGAAGCCCGATGCGGTTTCGGTGCATCTCGAACAGTTCCCGGCGATCCCGGCGGAATGGAAGAACGATGCGCTCGAAGCCAAGTGGGACAAGATCCGTACGGTCCGCACCGTTGTCACCGGTGCGCTCGAGATCGAGCGCAAGGACAAGCGCATCGGCTCGTCGCTGGAAGCGGCTCCGGTCGTCTACGTCGCCGATCCGGAACTCTTGAAGGCGCTGGAAGGCCAGGACTTCGCCGAGATCTGCATCACGTCGGGCATCGTGATCGAAGCCGCGGAAGGCCCTGCGGATGCGTTCCGCCTTGCCGACGTGGCCAAGGTGAGCGTCGTGCCGAAGCTTGCCGAAGGCCAGAAATGCGCCCGCTCCTGGCGGATCACGACCGATGTCGGTTCCGACCCGATCTACCCCGACGTGTCGGCCCGTGACGCCGCTGCCTTGCGCGAACTTGGTTTCAAGGCTTAACGCATTGTTACCGGATGAATTGCACTCGTTGCGTTCATCCGGTAAAACCTGCCCGAAATTTGGCGGATTTCTCCGCCATGGGCGCTTGAGTGGCCGCGCTGACCGGTGGCCGGCTGGAAGGAATCTCATGGAAATGACGCGAGAGTTGCGAGTGTTTGCCAGCGTGGCCGCCATTTTGACGAGCGGCCTGGTGCTTTCGGGCTGCATCGGCGGCCCGACCTATGGCACGGACAAGACCGCCGGCGAACAGCTCATGGACGACCTCGGCAGCGTCGCCAGCTTCGGCCCGCCGAAGCGTGATCCGGTCAAGTATCAGCCGCGCCCCGGCCTCGTTCTGCCGCCGTCGGCGCAGCAGACTGCTCTCGTCGAGCCGCAGAAGTCGCTTGCCAGCCGTGAGGCTAACCCGGAATGGGTCGAGTCTCCGGAAGAGGTTCGCAACCGTCTGCGCGAAGAGGCCGACGCGAACAAGAACAACCCGAACTACGTTTCCCCGCTTGCCAAGGCTAGCGCCAACGGCCGCCGGCTCTCGGCCAAGGAGCAGCAGGAAGCTTATCGCGCAGGCCGTAAGATCGAGATGGGCGCCTATTCCGACAAGCGACGCTTCCTCAGCGATCCGCCGCTTGATTACCGCCGCCTGCCGGAGGGTACCGAGACCGAACTCGGCGAGCCGGAGAAGGACAAGGAGCGCCGCCGCAAGAAGGAGGCGCAGATCAAGAATTCCGGCTCCAAGTGGTATTGGCCTTTCTAAGCAGCGCATAAGCCATGACGATCAGCATTCGCGACGCTCGCCCGGAAGACGCGCAGACCATTCTGCGCTTCATCACCGAACTTGCCATCTACGAGAAGGAGCCCGACGCAGTCGAGGCGACGGTCGAGATGTTGCAGGCCTCGCTCTTTGGTCCGGGTTCCATTACCCGCGCCGTGATCTGCGAGAAGGACGGCAAGCCCGCAGGCTTCGCCATGTGGTTCTACAACTATTCGACCTGGCAGGCACGCAAGGGTCTCTACCTTGAGGACCTTTACGTTACGCCGGATTGCCGTGGCTCCGGCGCTGGCAAGATGCTGCTGAAGCATCTGGCGAAAATTGCCGTCAAGGAAGGCTGCGGCCGCTTCGAATGGAGCGTGCTCGACTGGAACGAGCCGGCGATACGGGTCTACGAGGCGGTCGGTGCCGAGCCGATGTCCGAATGGACGCGCTACCGTCTCTCCGGCGCGGCCCTCGAAAGCTTCGCGGCCGACTGAGGCGACCTCAAGAAAATCTGAAACGGGCTCGCGTTCAGAGTCGGGATTGGTTTCACCGCTTGCCGGCGAAGAAATTCCTGAGAAGGTCGGCAGCCTCGCGCTCGGCGAGGCCCGAATAAACGTCCGGCACGTGATGGCAGGTGGGAGAACCGAAGAAGCGCACGCCGCTGTCGACCGCGCCGCCCTTCGGATCGTCCGCGCCGTAGTAGAGGCGGCGGATGCGGGCGAACGAAATCGCCGCGGCGCACATGGTGCAGGGTTCGAGGGTGACGTAGAGATCGGCGCCCGTCAGCCTTTCGTCCTTGAGGACGGCAGCAGCCTCGCGGATGGCGACAATCTCCGCATGTGCAGTCACGTCGTTGAGTTCACGGGTGCGATTGCCGGCGCGGGAGACGATCTGGCCATCGAAAACGACCACGGCGCCGATCGGCACTTCGCCGCGTTCTGCCGCCTTCCTGGCCTCCTCAAGGGCCACATCCATGAAGTGTGTCGTCTCAGCCATCGCTCAAACAATAATTTCTCTTAACCCACGGGCCGCGACCTGATAGGACAGCCGCAAAAGGCAGGCAACACAAATGACATCCAAAGACAAGCCCACACGGCCTGGCGGCAAGTCCGCCGGCCGGGACAAGAAACCGCATTTCGCCGACAAGAAGGCTGGAGCACCGAAAAAGGTTGCAGGCCCGAAGACATTTGGCGCCAAGACCTCCGGACCGAAGGCTGACGGCCCCAAGTCCTTCGGACCAAAGACCGGCGCTTCGCGTCCGGCCAGGGAGCGCCCGAACGCGGCTGCTCCGGGTGTCGACGAACCGCAGCGCATCTCCAAGATCCTGGCGCGCGCCGGCGTCGCCTCGCGCCGCGACGTCGAGCGCATGATCATGGAAGGCCGCATCAAGCTCAACGGCGTCATTCTCGATACGCCGGTCGTCAACGCGACGCTTGCCGATGCGATCGAGGTCGATGGTCAGCCGATCCGCGGCATCGAGCGCACGCGCCTCTGGCTCTACCACAAGCCGGCCGGCCTAGTGACCACCAATGCCGATCCGGAAGGCCGCCCAACCGTATTCGAAAACCTGCCCGACGAACTGCCGCGCGTTCTGTCGATCGGCCGCCTCGACATCAACACCGAGGGCCTGCTGCTTTTGACCAACGATGGTGGTCTTGCCCGTGTGCTCGAACTACCGTCGACCGGCTGGCTGCGCCGCTACCGCGTTCGCGCCCACGGCGAGATCGATCAGGAAGCGCTCGACCGGCTGAAGGACGGCATCGCCGTCGACGGCGTGCTCTATGGCGCGATCGAGGCGACGCTGGACCGGGTGCAGGGCTCGAACGTCTGGATCACCATGGGGCTGCGCGAAGGCAAGAACCGCGAGATCAAGAACGTGCTCGGCGCGCTCGGTCTCGACGTCAACCGCCTCATCCGCATTTCCTATGGACCCTTCCAGCTCGGCGAACTGCCGGAGGGACATGTCCAGGAAATCCGTGGCCGGACGCTCCGCGATCAGCTCGGGCCGCGCCTGATCGAGGATGCCAAGGCAAACTTCGACGCACCGCTTTACAACGATCAGGCAGCGACCGTAGCCGGCGACGCGCCGGAGGATGATACCGCCGATACGCGCCGGCCTGAACGTGCCAACCGCTGGGAAAAGCCGGAGGACAAGCGCGAGCGTGCTCTGGCCCGGCTCGACACGCGTCGCGACGATCGCCGTGACGGCGGCCGCAAGGACGGTCCTCGTGGCAAGGGCGGCTCCCGCGACGACCGTGACGCCAAGTTTGAGGACCGGCCGAAGCGCGCGCCGGCGCAGCGCGCCCGCACCGCCAATGTCTGGATGGCGCCGGGCGCCCGTCCGCTGGCCGAAAAGAAGCCGAAATCCGCTGAAGGCGACGCCACGGAGAAGCCCGCCCGTCGCGAGCGTCCGGAAGGCGCGCCGAAGACCAAGCGCTACGGTCGCAGCAAGGATGGCTTTGCGACGAAGACATCCGGCAAGTTCGACCCGGACCGCAAGGGCGGCTCGCACAGGGACTTCGATCGTCCCGCTGCGGCCGCGCCGGTCAAGCGTCGCGACGAAGAGGGCGAATGGATCAGCGCCAGCGAGCCTGCCCGTCGCGGCAAGGACGAGGGCCGGGATGGCGGCTTCGGTCGGCGCAAGGCGGGCGACGCGGGAGACCGCAGGTCGCGCGATCACGGTGACCGTCCTGCGCGCCGTGAAGGCGGCGACCGTCCTGCTCGTTCTGAAGGCGGGCCGCGCAGCTTCTCCGACAAGCCGCGGTTCCCGCGCGCCGATGGCGACCGGCCTGCCCGCCGCGAAGGTGGCGACCGCCCGCGTGGTGATCGACCTGCCCGCTCCGAGGGTGGTCCACGCAGCTATTCCGACAAGCCGAGGACCCCGCGTGCCGAGGGCGATCGTCCGCCACGCCGCGAAGGTGGAGACCGACCGTTCGGTGATCGGCCTGCCCGCGCCGACGGCGGCCCGCGCAGCTATTCCGACAAGCCAAGAGCCCCACGCGCCGAGGGCGATCGTCCGCCGCGCCGTGAAGGCGGGGACCGTCCGTTCGGCGATAAACCCCGCGGCAAGTCCTTCGGGGGCAAGCCGTCCGGTGGAAAGTCCTTTGGCGAACGCACTGGCGGTCCGCGCGGTGGCAAGCCCGGCGGCGGCAAACCCGGCGGTGGGCGCCCCGGCGGCGCTGGACGCTCCGGTGGTGGCGGACGCCCGGCCGGCGGCGGCAAGCCGCGCGGCAGAGGAAACTAAGCGGCGGTGCGTATCGTCGGTGGAGAGTTTCGGGGGCGCAGCCTTGCGACCCCCAAGTCCAACGATATCCGTCCGACCACGGACCGGACGCGCGAAAGCCTGTTCAACATCCTGAGCCATTCCTATCCGGAGGCGCTCGACGGCACCCGTGTGCTCGACCTTTTTGCGGGGACCGGCGCCGTTGGCTTCGAGGCTCTCTCACGCGGGTGCCGGCAGGCACTCTTCGTCGAGCAGGGCGTCGAGGGCAGGGGACTTCTGCAGACGAACATCGAAACGCTCGGCCTCCAGGGCCGAGCCAAGGTCTTCCGCCGTGACGCCACCAGCCTCGGCGGCGTCGGCACGATGGAGCCGTTTCATCTGGTTTTCGCCGATCCGCCCTACGCGAAGGGTCTCGGCGAGAAGGCGCTGGAATCTGCCGCCGCCGGCAATTGGCTCGTCCCCGATGCACTGGTGATCCTCGAAGAGCGGGCGGACGTTCAGCCCGCGCCGACGGCCGTGTTCGAGCGGCTCGATGTCAGAGCCTTCGGCGATACACGCATGCATTTCTACCGCTTCCGCGGTGCCTGACCGTCATATTTTCGATTTCTTTGCGAAGATAGGCTGACGCCGACCATACACGTTTCCTTATCCCGCGCCTTACGGCGACCTTCTGCATAATTTGTCCTTAAAATGATTCCGCTTTAGGGAATCATGCAGAAGCGGAGGACATGCCGATGAAGCAGGATCTTTCGATGACGAAGGCGCCGACGCAGGTGACGAGCCAACCGACGGTGGCCCTGGCGCTTGGCGGCGGCGGCGCGCGCGGGCTTGCGCATATTCACGTCATCGAGGCCCTGGACGAGCTCGGCATTCGCCCGGTGGCGATCGCCGGCTCTTCGATAGGCGCAATCATGGGTGCCGGCATGGCGGCCGGCATGCGCGGCGAAGAGATCAGGGGCCACACGCTCTCGACCATCGGCCATCGCCGCGAGGTCCTCAATCGGCTCTGGCAATTGCGGCCGTCGAGCCTTTCCGAAGCCATGGCGAACGGTTTTCGTTTCGGGCAATTCAATGTCGAGCGCGTTCTCAGGGCTTTTCTGCCCGAGGCCATTCCGCCGAAGTTCTCGGATCTAGGCATTCCGCTCAAGGTGGTCGCTACCGACTATTACGGCCAGACAGAACATATCTGCGAAAAGGGTGACCTGTGGCAGGCGCTGGCTGCCTCCGCTGCCCTGCCGGCGATCTTCATCCCGGTGAAGATCGGCGGGCGCGTGATGATCGACGGCGGCATCTACAACCCTATCCCCTTCGATCATCTGCGCGGCCTGGCGGACATCGTCATCGCCGTCGACGTCGTCGGTGGTCCTGACGGCGACGGCAAGACGATCCCGAGCCGCATCGACAGCCTGTTCGGTGCGAGCCAGTTGATGATGCAGTCGATCATCGCGATGAAGCTCAAGGAAGGGGCACCGGATATCCTGCTGCGCCCCGATGTCGGCCGCTACCGGGTGATGGATTTTCTGCGGGCCCAGGACGTGCTGAACGGAACCGTCGCCATCAAGGACCAGCTGAAACGGGCGCTCGACGAGCGGATGCGGGCGCCGACGCTCAAGTGAACGCCGACGACTGAGGGGCGGTTCGCCTGAGCGAGACTACGCGCTCTCGCGCTCGTCGGCAGGAAGCCCCGGCAGGATCCGTTCGCCCGTCTCCTGGGAGTGATCGACCTCGCGCTTCGGCTTGACCAGCGGCTCCGGTCGGACGGGACGCGAATGCAGCATGTCGCGACCGGCTGTGATGCCTTCGGCCTCCTGCAGCACGAGCCGGGCCTCGTCGCGCTTGCGGATGTCGTCCATGATGGCGATTGCCTCGTCGTCGCCGACCCCCAAAGCCTCCAGTGTCTTGCGGCCGAAGAGCAGGCCGGACTCGAAAGTCTCGCGCAATTCGTAGTCGACGCCTTTGGCGCGCAGTTCCAGCGTATGCAGGCGGTCGTAGGAGCGGGCGTAGATGCGTGCATTTGGGTATTCGGACTGCACGAGGTCGATGATGTGGTCGGTCGTTTCCTTCTTCTGGGTACAGACGGCGACGATCTTGGCCCGTTCGATGCCGGCGGCGCGCAGCACGTCGAGACGATTGCCGTCGCCGAAATAGATGCGGAAGCCGAAGGTCGCGGCCTGGCGCACGCGCGCGGCCGAATGGTCGATGATCGTCACGTCGCGACCGCCGGCGAGCAGGATTTGCGCGGCGATCTGGCCGAAGCGGGAGAAGCCGATCATCAGCACGTCGGCATTGGCGCCGTCGAAATCTTCCTCGATCTCCTCGTCCATCTCATCCTGTTCGCGCATCAGCTTTGCGGCCAGCATGGAGGCAAGCGGCGTCAGCGCCATCGACAGTGTCACGATCGCAACCAGTAACGAGGCGTCGCCATCCGAGAAGACGCCAGCGGTTGCCGCCGCGGTGAACAGCACGAAGCCGAATTCTCCGCCCTGCGGCAGCAGCAGGCTGATGCGCACCGCGTCGTTGTGGTGGGATCCGGTGAGCCGGCAGAGCCAGTAGAGCACCAGGCTCTTCAGCGCCATCAAGAGCGGCACGGCGATGATGATCAGCTGGTAGCGCTCGACGATGACGCCAAGCTCCAGCGACAGACCGACGGCCATGAAGAACAGCGCCTGCAGGATACCGCGGAACGGTTCGATATCCGCTTCGAGTTCATGGCGATAGGAGGATTCCGCCAAGAGCACGCCCGCGAGGAAGGCACCCATCGCCATGGAGAGGCCGGCAAGCTGCATCATGGTCGCCGCGCCCATGACGACGAGCAGGGCCGCTGCGATCATGACGTCGCGGGCGCCCGTGCGGCCGATGATCTGGAACAGGGGGTTCACGAGGTAGCGCCCGGCAGCAAAGAGCACGACGATCGCTGTGGTGGCGATCGCAAAATCCTCGAGCGGCGGTGTCGTATCCTCAGGCGCTTGCGCCGCCATAAGCGGGATCAGCGCCAGCAGCGGCACGATCGCGAGATCCTGCAGCAGGAGAATGGAGAAGGATCGCTGCCCGTAGCGGGTGTTGCGGTCGTTGCCCTCGTCGAGGATCTGCATGGCAAAGGCGGTCGACGACAGCGCCAGGCCGAAGCCGGCGATGATGCTGCCGCCCTGGCCGAGAAGCCCGAGGGCATAGATCATCGAAGAGAGCACGATGCCGGTCAGCACGACTTGCGCCGTGCCGAGGCCGAAGATATCGCGCCGCATCTGCCAGAGACGTGACGGTTTCAATTCGAGCCCGATGATGAACAGCAGGAACACGACGCCGAGCTCCGAGACATGCAGGATCTGCTCGCCGTCGGTGATGCTTTGGGCGACCGGACCGATGAGTACGCCGGCGCAGAGATAGCCGAGGATAGTGCCGAGGCCGAGCCGCTTGAAGATTGGTGCGGCGACCACTGCGCCGCCGAGCAGCATCAGCGCCTGAGAATAGATGATCGGTGTCGTTGCCATGCCTGCGGCTTTCACTATTGGGCACCCGGCCCCGATGAGGGAGCTTTCGAGAGCGGTCATTTGCGGTGTATGGGCGGGAATCAGGCCGATGCCCTTGATGCCTGCGTCACTGCACAATAAATGGGGCAGGAATGAAAGGCTACATCATGTCAGACACGATCGATTCTGCCGACCTCGAAAAACGCGCCTCCGAACTCGTGGACCTCGCCCGCAAGGCCGGCGCCGATGCGGCGGATGCGGTGGTGGTACGCGGGCGCTCCCGTTCTGTCTCCGTGCGCCTCGGCAAGGTCGAAGCGACGGAAGCCTCCGAAAGCGACGATTTCTCGCTGCGAGTATTCGTCGGGCGACGCGTCGCCAGCGTTTCGGCCAATCCGGGCTTTGATCTGAAGCTGCTCGCCGAACGCGCCGTCGCCATGGCCAAGGCTTCGCCGGAGGATCCCTTTGCCTCGCTCGCCGATGCGGACCGGCTGGCAAGCTCCTATCCCGACCTCGACCTCTTCGACCCCACCGCCGTTTCCACGGATTCGTTGACGGAAGCGGCATTGGCTGCCGAAGAGGCAGCACTTGCGGTCTCAGGCGTCACCAACTCCAGCGGTGCCGGCGCTTCGGCCGGCATGGGCGGTCTGGTTCTCGTTACCTCGCACGGTTTCTCCGGCTCCTACATGGCGACCCGTTTCGGTTGCTCCGTCAGCGCGATTGCCGGCGAAGGCACGAAGATGGAGCGCGACTACGATTTCGACAGCCGCCTCTATGTCGGTGATCTCCGGCCGGCCGAGGAGATCGGCCGCCTTGCGGGCGAACGTGCGGTCGCGCGCCTCAATCCGCGCCAGGTGCCGACGGCCAAGAACGTCACCGTCGTCTTCGATCCGCGCATGGCGCGCGGCTTCGTCGGCCATCTGGCGGGCGCGATCAACGGTGCGGCCGTCGCCCGCAAGACGAGCTTCCTGCGTGACCGGATGGGCAAGCAGGTGATGAAGGCGGGTCTTTCTGTGACCGACGACCCGCTGATCGTGCGCGGCTCTTCTTCGCGTCCCTTCGACGGCGAAGGTGTCAGCGGCGAAAAGCTCGTGATGGTCGAGGACGGTGTGCTGAACCATTGGTTCCTGTCGACCTCGGCAGCGGCCGAACTCGGTCTGGAGACCAACGGCCGCGGTGTGCGCGGCGGCCCGACGGTCAACCCGGCCTCGACCAATCTGGCGCTCGAGCCGGGTTCGATCTCGCGTGAGGATCTGATCCGCGGTGTCGGCAACGGCTTCTACGTGACCGAACTGATCGGCCACGGCGTCAACATGGTGACCGGCGAATACAGCCGCGGCGCCTCCGGCTTCTGGATCGAGAACGGCGAACTCACCTTTGCCGTTTCGGAGGTGACGATCGCCTCCAATCTCAAGGACATGTTCATGGCATTGACGCCGGCAGACGACATCGATCGCAAGTTCGGCGTTGCCGCACCAACGCTTGCCATCGAGGGCATGACGCTCGCTGGTCTCTAAACAGGCCGAAGACAAACCGGCGCGGGGACCCGCGCCGATCCGGCTCTCGTGCTATAGGAGAGGCGGGCTGACGGGGTTTTGAATGTTTGACACAGCACCATCGGGCGCGGACTGGAAGCCGGATCTCGAGTTGATCCGCGCCGCCGCGGTCGTCGCCGGGGAAACGGCGCTCGGTTATTTTCGCAAATCGCCCGACGTCCGCTGGAAGAACGAGGGCCGCTCGCCGGTCAGCGAAGCGGATCTGGCGGCAAACGATGTGCTGAAGACGCGGCTGCTTGCGGCGCGGCCCCACTACGGCTGGCTGTCGGAAGAGACCGACGACGACTCCAGCCGCCTGACCCGGGAAACGGTCTTCGTCGTCGATCCGATCGACGGCACGCGTGCCTTCATCGCCGGCAAGGAGCTCTGGTGCGTCAGTGTTGCCGTCGTCCACCGGGGGCAGCCCGTCGCCGGCGTCCTCTATGCTCCGGCGCTTGACGAACTCTTCGAGGCGGTCGCCGGCGGTAGCGCGCTGAAGAACGGCACGGCGATCTCGGTGCGAGAGGCAAAGGCCGGGGAAATGCTGCATCTGGCGGCCGCCGAAGATACGGTCGGCAAGCTTCCGGCCGTCTATCGCAACACCGTCACGCGCGTGCCGCATGTTCCGTCGCTTGCCTATCGGCTGGCCATGGTTGCCGACGGGCGGATCGACGGTACGCTGGTGAAGAAGAATTCCCATGATTGGGATCTGGCTGCGGCCGATCTCATTCTCGCCCGGGCCGGTGGCGCGCTCGTCGATCTCGACGAGCAGCCCTTGTCCTACAATCGCTCCAGCGTTGTTCACGGCGTTCTCTGCGCAGCGGCAAAGCCGCTCTTGCCAGGCCTGATCGCCGCATCGCGGTCGATGGAGCCCCATTGACCTTTGGGGCCGAATGCCTCAAATCAACGCCCATACCCAAAAAGAAAAATGGAATTCCGATGGCTCACGAATCCGAGAAGAAACAACGTCTGCACCTCGTCTTTGGCGGTGAACTCACCACGCTGACGGACGTCCACTTCCGCGATCTGGACAAGCTCGATATCGTCGGCATCTACCCGGACTACGATAGCGCTCTCGTTGCCTGGAAATCCAAGGCGCAGATGACCGTCGACAACGCTCACATGCGCTATTTCATCGTCCACATGCATCGTCTGCTCGACCCGGAAAACGGCTGATGCCGATGAGGTCGGGATGCGCGGCGCAAACCCGCATGCCAGTCGCCCCTAAGTTTCTCGCCGCTGAGACGGCTGGGGAAGGTGTCTCGTCATGAGCAGCTTTCGCGCGCGCCTGGCGCTCTCCAGCTATCGCTGGATCGGCTCGGCCATCTATCCCCTGGTTTGGTCCTACCTTGCCATTCGCGCGGCGAAGGGCAAGGAGGATCCGGCTCGCCGTCGCGAGCGCTACGGCCATGCGAGCGCACCGCGGCCGCAAGGCCCGCTCGTCTGGTTTCACGCCGCCAGTGTCGGCGAGACCAATGCGGTCATCCCATTGATCAAGGAAATCCGCAGGCGCGGCATCAATGTCGTGCTGACGACGGGTACGATGACCTCGGCACGTGTCGTTGCCCAGCGCCTGGGAACAGGCGTCATCCACCAGTATGTCCCGCTCGATTTCAAGCCGGCGGTCAGCCGGTTTCTGAACTATTGGGAGCCGGATCTCGCGATCATCGCCGAGTCCGAAATCTGGCCGATGACCATCCTGGAGCTCGGCCGGCGCCATATTCCGCAGGTTCTGGTGAACGGCCGTCTGTCCGATCGCACCTTCGCCCGGTGGAAGCGGCGGCCGGCGCTTGCCGACGCGCTTTTTGAAAACCTGGCGCTGGTCATCGCGCAGTCCGACGTCGATGCGGAGCGCTTCCGCACGCTCGGCGCGCTGCCGGTCATGGTCTCCGGCAATCTGAAGGTCGACACTGATGCGCCGCCGCATGATCCGCTGGCGCTGAAGGAGTATGAGCAGCAGATCGGCACGCGGAAGACCTGGGCGGCGATCTCGACCTTCGACGGCGAGGAAAACGCTGCCGGCGTCGTGCACCGCGCGCTGAAGGAACGCACCGGCCTCCTGACGATCATCGTGCCGCGCCATCCCGAGCGCGGCGATGCGATCGAGGCGGCGCTGACGGCCAAGGGCCTGAAGGTCGCGCGCCGCACGCGGCGTGATCCGCTGACGCCGGATGTCGATGTCTTCCTCGGCGACACCATCGGTGAAATGGGCCTCTATCTGCGCCTGACCGAAGTCGCCTTTGTCGGCCGCTCGCTCTTTGCCGAAGGCGGCCAGAACCCGCTGGAGCCGGCGATGCTCGGCTGCGCTATCCTGTCCGGCGGCAATGTGCAAAATTTTCGCGAGACTTATCAGACGCTTGCAAAGAACGGCAGCGCCAAGATCGTGCGCGACGTCGAGATGCTGGCGAAGGGCGTCAACTATCTGCTCGCCAACGACGACATGCGTCGCTCGATGATCGATGCCGGCCTCGAAACCGTGCAAGAGATGCGCGGCGCTCTGTCGGCGACGATGAAGGGGCTCGAGCCCTATATCAATCCGCTCATCGTCAAGGCGCGTCTCAATCCCCCGACCGAAAGCTGACACAAACAGGAGACGATCCCTCATCATGACCGCACCCAAGGCCATAGCCGGCATCCTGTTCGACAAGGACGGAACCCTGCTCGACTACGCAAAGAGCTGGGTGCCGGTGAACTATGAGCTGGCACGGCTTGCGGCCAAGGGTGATGAGGCATTGGCCCGCGTATTGCTGAAAGCGGGCGGCATGGACGCCGACACCGGCCATGTACTGCCTGACAGCCTGCTTGCGGCGGGCAACACGGTTGAGATCGCGACCGGTTTCGTGGGGGCGGGCGCGCCCTTTACCGTGGCGGATCTCACCACCCTGTTCGACAGCCTGTTCGCGCGCTCGGCGGAATATGCCGTCCCGGTCACCGATCTTGGCACATTCTTCGCCGGTCTGCATGCCAAGGGCTATCGGCTTGGGGTCGCCTCCAGCGACAACGAAAAATCGATCCGCGAGACCGCCAAACGCTTCGGTTTCGATGGTTACCTGCATTATGTAGCGGGTTATGACAGCGGCTACGGCGTCAAGCCGGAGCCTGGCATGGTGCTCGGCTTTTGTGCCGCAACAGGCTTGGAGCCGCATCAGGTCGTCGTCGTCGGCGACAACAATCACGACATGCACATGGGCCGCAGTGCCGGCGTCGGCATGACGGTCGCGGTGCTGACCGGGACCGGTTCGCGCCAGTCGCTCGCGGCGGCTTCGGACCATTGCCTTGCCGACATCACCGAACTTGAGGCTGTCCTCTAGAGCGCCGTGTGTTCAGATGAACGCACTAAGGACGCTCTAGCACTTTGTTTCTAGAGCATCTTTCCGCTTTCACGTGATTCCGCTTGAAAGCGGGACGCTCTAGTCGCAAATCCGGGAAAAGCGTGAAGCACTTGTCTGTCGGCAGGCCATTCTGCCGCGCGGCCGCCGGCCCAGGTCGCTGCAATCGTATCCATAGCTTGCGTTTTTTCACATTCTGACGTTTTTTGGGCGATCCGCCGGCTTCCGGCGGCAAGAACGACATATGTCCTCCCGGAGCGGATGGACGACACCGGCTGGGGCACGGAACGAAGATGGTATCGGAAGCGCCACCATTCTGGTGGACAAAGGCGGATTGGCGTGCGCGCGCGTTGTGGCCGTTTTCATGGGTATATGGCCGGATTGCCGGCCTGCGCATGGACCGAGCCCATCGAGCCTCGGTTCCGGTTCCGGTCATCTGCATCGGCAACTTCACCGTCGGCGGCGCCGGCAAGACGCCGACCGCGATCGCGCTTGCCCGCGTCATCCGTCAGAAAGGGTTGAAACCCGGGTTCCTGAGCCGCGGCTATGGCGGCTCGCTCGACGTGACGACCGTCGTCGATCCGGAGCATCACCGTGCGCGCGATGTCGGCGACGAGCCCCTGCTTCTGGCGCGTGAGGCGTTGACCGTCGTCTGCCGCCGCCGTGTCGATGGCGCCCGCCGGCTGGCGAAGGAAGGTGTCGATATCATCATCATGGACGACGGCTTCCAGAGCGCGCGTCTGGCCTTCGACTTTGCGCTTTTGGTCATCGACTCGCGCCGCGGCATCGGCAACGGCTATCTGGTGCCGGCAGGCCCCGTGCGGGCGCCGCTGCCCAATCAACTTCGGCACGCCACGGCATTGCTGAAGATCGGCGGCGGCACGGAGGCCGATGCCCTGATCCGCCGCGCAGCCCGCGCCGGAAAGCAGATCTACGAGGCCGATGTGGTGAGGCTCGACGACGGGTCGCTGAAAGGCGTCAAGGTCCTTGCCTGGGCCGGTATCGCCGATCCGGAGAAATTCTACCGCACGGTGCGCGAGACCGGTGCTGTCGTCGAGGAAACCCGCAGCTTTCCGGATCATCACCATTTCTCCGACGACGAGATCGCCGACCTGCTCGATCGAGCGGCGGCCTTGGGCTGCACGCTTGTCACGACCGCCAAGGACATGGTTCGGCTCGAGCCCGGCCATGGCCGCGCCGCCGAGCTGGCCGCGGCCAGCCGCGTGATCGAAATCGACGTGCGCTTCGACGACCCTATGGCGCCCAAGAAGATTATCGAGACGGCACTTGCTGCCGCGCGCGCGCGAAAGCTGCGCGAAGGCGCGAGCAAGTAATCACTTATCGGTGTGGGAGAAGCCGGGCTGAGCCTTAGCGGCGCTGGTTCGGCAGCGCGCCGGCGCGCTTTTCCGCCTCGAGCGAGGCTTCCGCATCGACATAGGCTTCCTGCCGGGCGACGCTCCAGTAGCGCAGCTCGTCGACGGGAATGGTCTTGCCGGTCATCGCGCAGATCACATGCGAGCCGGCGAGAATGATCTGAAAGTCGCCGTCGAGATAACGGATTTTCGCCTCGCGCGACGCGCTTCCTTCAAACCGGTTCATCATGTTCGTTGCCTATTGCGTCTCTGTGGTCTGTTCTCTGGTCTAGCTCGCCATCCGGCAAAATGCCAGCCGCATTTCGCCGCCGCGCGCGATCAGCTTCGGCCGAACAGCCGTTCAATATCGGAAAGCTTGAGCTCGATATAGGTCGGCCGCCCGTGGTTGCATTGGCCGGAGCCGGGCGTCGCCTCCATCTGCCGCAGCAAAGCGTTCATTTCCTCGGTGCGCATGCGTCGGCCGGAGCGCACCGATCCATGGCAGGCCATCGTCGCGGCAAGATATTCGAGCCGGCTTGTGAGGCCGTTGGCGGTGTCCCATTCGGCAAGTTCGTCGGCAAGCTGGCGCACCAGGCCGACGGCATCCATTTCGCCGAGCATGGCAGGCGTCTCGCGCACGGCGATCGCCCCCGGGCCGAAGCGTTCGATGGCAAGGCCAAGGCGGGCGAACTCCGCCGCATGCGCCATCAGTCGGTCGCAATCGTCTTCGGCCAGATCGACGATTTCCGGGATCAGCAAAGCCTGCGCCGCGACGGGCCGTGAATGCAGCGCCGTGCGCATCGCCTCGAACACCAGCCGCTCATGGGCGGCATGCTGGTCGACGATGACGAGGCCGTCATTCGTCTGGGCGACGATGTAGTTCTCATGGAGCTGCGCCCTGACCGCGCCGAGCGGGAAGGATGGCGGTGCCGGCGTTTCCTGTTGCGCGACCGCTGCCTCACGCTCGGACGGGGCGCCAGTCCGTGCCGATGGTGCCGCAAAGGCAGCGAAGCTCGCCTGCGGCTGTTCGGAGAAGCGGCCGTTCACCGTCTCGAATTGCATGGGTCGTGATGGCGAAGTTTCCGGCGTCCACGGCGCCTGCGGCCGATAGGACTCCGCTCGGAAGGCCCGCATCAGACCACTGGCGCCGGTGGTTGCCGCCCGGTCGCCTTCGCGCGTCAGCGCCTCGCGGATGGCACCGATGATCAGCCCGCGGATGAGGCCCGGGTCGCGGAAGCGCACATCGGATTTCGCCGGATGCACGTTGACGTCGACGAGCGCCGGGTCGAGCGCGATCGACAGCACCGCGACCGGATAGCGGCCGCTCGGGATCGTTTCGGAATAGGCGGCCCGGATCGCCGACAGCAACAGCTTGTCCTGCACCGGGCGGCCATTGACGAAGACATATTGCTGCAGCGAGTTGCCGCGATTGTAGGTCGGCACGCCGGCAAAGCCGGTGAGCCCGACATCTTCGCGTGTCGCATCGATTTCGATCGCGTTGTCGCGGAAATCCTTGCCGAGCACCTGGGCCATGCGCGCCAGACGATCGTCGCCGGTCGCCGGGAATTCCAGCGTCGAGCGGTCGCTGCCTGAGAGCACGAAGCGGACCGCCGGGAAGGCGATCGCCATGCGGCGTACGATCTCGGAGATCGCCGCCGCTTCCGCCTTCTCGGACTTCATGAATTTCAGCCGCGCCGGCGTCGCGAAGAAGAGGTCGCGGACCTCGACAACCGTGCCGGTATTGGCGGGCGACGGGCGAACCGGATCGGTCTTGCCGCCGGTGACGGCGATGACCGCGCCTTCAGTGGCGCCGACCGTGCGTGTGGTGATCGAGAGGCGAGCGACCGAGCCGATCGAAGGCAGCGCCTCGCCCCGAAAGCCGAGCGTGCGAATGTCGAACAGGCTGTCGTCGAGCTTCGACGTACAGTGCCGGCGCACCGCCAGTTCGAGATCGTTCGGCGTCATGCCTGAGCCATTGTCGGTCACGCGCAGGAGCGTCTTGCCGCCGCCTGCGGTCGCGATTTCGATGCGCGTGGCGCCGGCGTCGAGGGCGTTCTCAATCAGTTCCTTGGCGGCGCTGGCGGGGCGTTCGATGACTTCGCCGGCGGCGATCTGGTTGATGAGGGTTTCTGAAAGTTGCTTGATGGCCATGTCCCATTTTCCCGGATTCGCTTGGGAAACGAAAGGGGAAATGGCGCCTCGTCCGCGGCCTTAAATGAACGCGGTCTTCGTTGCGGAAAAATGAGCGGGCGGTTTAATCGCCCCTTAACACTCTGCTGCGATTTTCCACAACAACCTGAATGATCACGGGTTTTGTCTTTTGAGCATTGCGGCGTAGCTGGACGCCGTACTCCCGCCGCTCGAAGAGACGCCTGCCAAGGCCTTCCCAGCATGTCCCGAAATGAACCGCCGCCGCAGCGCCGCGCGTCCTACTGGGCGCGCTGAGGTCGCTGTAGCACTGTGAATGGCCGCATGTTTCCTCAGATCGGGGACGATTGAAGTATGCGGTAGGCGAGTGAGGACAGCGCAATGAGCGATGGGGCGTCGAACGGCGCGGACATCAACCGGATCATTCTGGAGTCGAGCTGCGACGCACTCGGCATCGCTGTGCTTGTCTGCAGTCGGGACGACACCATTCTCTTTGCTAGCCGCACGATGCTGCAGTTCTTCCCTGTGCCGTCGGAAATCCTGATGCCGGGCACGCGTCTGCGAGATTTTCTCGGCGCCGTTTATGACACCGGCGTTCGCCCCGGCACCGTTCCGGAAAGCAGCCGCCGCCGCACCAATCGCGAGGACTGGATTGCCGAACATATGGCGCTGCACTGGCGCGAACGTTACGAAAGCGTCGAGCGCGCCGGCCGTACCCGCTGGGTTTCGATGCGCAAGCGTCGGCTATCGAGCGGCATCGGCATCCTGTCGATCAGCGACGTTTCCGACCAGAAGAAGCGCGACGAGCAGCTTCAGACGGACCTGGAGCGCGTCGAGCTGACCGAACAGATCCTCGATGCCCAGCCCAATCCGATCTGCGTCAAGGATCGCAACCTTAACTATATCGCCGTCAACAAGGCCTTCTGCCTGATCCATGATCTGCAGCAGGATGCCATTCTCGGCCGTTCCGCCTGGGATCTGGTCGAAAGCGAGCTTGCCGAACGTTTCGAGCAGTCCGACCGGATGGTGCTCGAGACCGGCAAGGCATACTCGCAGGCCGAGCACATCGTGCGCGCCGATGGCAGCGATCTCTGGGTGCTCACGCGCAAGTACCGCGTCGGCATGCCCGGCCGTCATTTCGTCGTGACCTGCATGAACGACGTCACCGATATCGCCCTCTTGCATCAGAGTAGCGATGAACCTCCGGCCGAAGTTGGCCTGCAGATCCGCGATTACAGCATCTTCGCGGCGGCGCAGAATTTCTACGACCCGTTCCGGGCGCTGAATGTCCAGCAACTCGTGGGAGCGGGATCGATGATCGAGACCTTGCCGGCCCGCGGTCTTCGTGTCCTGGTTGCCACGACCGACCGGGCGATGGAAGACCGGCTCGTCGGGCGTCTGCGTGGCTCTGGGCTCGACGCCTGCGCTGTTCGCGATGCGGGTGAGCTTCGTGCCTTCGGACATGCGGTCGAGGACGCCGGCATCAAGCTCGATGTCCTGCTTCTCGACCTGGCGTTTTCCGAGAGACAGCAGATCGTTTCGGCCTGGCGTCATTGCCCGGTCCTGCCGCTTTCCGCGCAGCAGGACGGCGCTGCGGTGCTGGCCGAAGTGTTCCGCGTCTGCTCCGAGCGGACTACGGCGTCTCCGACGCTGCAGCCCGATTGGTCGTTGTCGTTTGAAGGCGAGGGGATTGCTGCACCGCCGCCGACGCCACAGGTCGACGTGCTCGTTGCCGAAGACAATCAGATCAACCAGTTCGTGTTCACGCAAATCCTGGAGGGGCTCGGCGTCTCGCATCGGATCGCCGCCAACGGCCGCGAGGCCGTCGAGCTCTGGCATGAACTGCAACCGGCTCTGGTGCTGATGGACGTCTCGATGCCGATCATGAACGGCTTCGATGCCACGGTCGCCATCCGGTCGGCAGAAAATACCAGAGGGCAGAAAACGCCGATCATCGCGGTCACCGCGCAGGCGCTGGATATCGACCTGCAGCAGTGCAAGGCATCGGGCATGGACGACCATATCATGAAGCCCGTGAGCCCCGACATGATCGAGGCGGTGCTTAGAAAATTCATGCCGGCAAAGGCGATGCGAACGGCAGGTTGAATGAAAGACGTGTCAACTCGCTAGAATTGGGGAGGCTAATGGCAGATCTAGGAGCAGAGCGATATCGGATTGTTAACCGCCGATTGCGATCGTCTGCACCGAATTGCCGTTAAAGTGTAGAGCCCGCCCGAATGCATTGCGCCCATCCCGTTGCCCATGTCCGGACCGTGTCGGAACGACATTGCCGGTTCGCGCCGTGGCGTTCGGTTTCGCCGGCAGCGGAGCGTCGTCGCCCGCATACTGCTGACCGAGCTGCGGAGACGCGGCAATGACGGCGGTTGAGACCCCTATCATCGCATCGGCCTCGAGATGCCCGCCGTGACGGGCAACGTCGATCTATTGACGGGGTTCGGTAATTCCCGCTGCCTGCGCCAGACCGTGCTGGATCTCGCCAGGGAGCGTGCAAGCGATCCCGCGCCCTTCACCATCGGCCTTGCCAATATCGATGGTTTCAAGCCGATCAATGACCTGTTCGGGCCGGCGGCTGGTGACGAGATCCTCTGCCAGGTGGCCTACCGGCTGAAAGCCTGCGCGCCCGAGGGGGCGACGATCACCCGTTCGGAAAGTGACGAGTTCGCCTTCGTCCTGCCGCTCGTCTTCGAGCGCAAGGGGGCGGAGAAGGTCGGGCAGATGTTGAAGGAGGTGCTGTCGGCGCCCTTCGATCTCGGCGACCGCCATGTGCGTCTGTCCGCGTCCTTCGGATTTGCGGTCTACCCCTTTGCCGGAGAAGTGTTCGAGGATCTGCTGAAGAGCGCAGATACAGCACTCTATCGTTCGAAGCGGCGCGGCCGTGGCCAGATCACCGTCTATTCGCAGGAAATCGCCCAGGAGATGAAGCGCGCGACGCAGCTCGAGCAGGCGCTGCGCAATGCCATCATCGCCAACGAAGTCGACGTGCATTTCCAGCCGATCGTCGATTTGCGCAATGATGCGGTCGTCGGTTTCGAAGCCTTGGCGCGCTGGTGCGACGCCGATCTCGGCTATGTTTCGCCGGCTGTTTTCGTGCCGCTTGCTGAGGAGCGCGGGTTTATCGAATCTCTCGCTGAAGTGCTGTTGCGCAAGGCGGCGCATGCGGCGCTCTCCTGGCCGAAGGAGCTTTTCCTCTCCTTCAATCTTTCCTCGGCGCAGCTCATGGATCCGGCGACCAGCCACCGGTTGCTGTCGATCATCCATCAGATCGGCCTCGATCCCAGGCGATTGGAACTGGAGATCACCGAGACGGCTGTCATGGCCGATGCCGACATCGCCCAGAAGATCGTTGCGGAACTGCGTGCCGCCGGCGTGCGCGTCTCGCTCGACGACTTCGGCACCGGGCAGTCGAGCCTGGGTCGCCTTCGCGATTTTTCTTTCGACAAGGTCAAGATCGATCGCGCCTTCGTCTCGCGCATTTCCGCCGACCGTGCTTCGGAACACATCATCAAGGCGATCGTCTCGATGTGCGAGGGCCTCGAACTGGAAGTCGTCGCTGAAGGCATCGAGGACTTTTCCGAAGCCTTGAAGCTGAAGGCGCTCGGTTGCGGCCTCGGGCAGGGCTACTTCTATGGAAAACCGGCCGATGCCGTGGCGACGATGCGGTACCTTTCCGATCGTTATAGCGGTGTTTCGGTCCAGGCCTGATCGGTCTATTCACCGGTTCCCGAGAGCGCCACGCGATCCCGCCGCCCCTCTTCCAACAACCAGTCGCGGACCCGTTTTGCCTGGGCGTTGAGTTCGCGTGACCGCGGCCAGACGACATAAAAGGCGAGACCGGTCTTGAGCACGTGTCCGGCGACCGGCATCAGGGCGCCGGAGCGGATCTGCGGGTTGATCAGGTGTTCCCAGCCGAGCGCCACGCCTTCGCCCGCGAGCACCGCCTGCATGACCAGAACATAATCGTTGATCGTCAGGCGGCGTGCCTGCTTGGGATAGGTGAGGCCGGCGCTCGCAAACCATTCGGTCCAGTCGCAGGCCCGTCGCACCGGTTCCTCGAGATGAATGAGGTTGTGCCGCTGCAGGTCGGCTGCGGTCCCCGGCAGCCCGTGCTCCTCGATATAGGCCGGCGTTGCGACGGCGTTGACGACCTCCTCGGCGAGCTGGGCGGCATGATAGCGCGGCCAGTGGCTGGGGTCGCCGCCGCGGATGCCGAGCGGGATCGGATCCTCCTCAAGATCGAGATCGCGCACGCTCGTCTGGATGCGGAGGTCGATCTCCGGCAGGTCCTCGCGCATGCGGTTGAGGCGCGGCAGCATCCACATCGAGGCAAAGGCGGTCGACGCCGCAAGCGTTACGTTGGTTTCGCGGCCCTTGGCGCGGATTTCCTCCGCCGACTTCTGAATGCGCGACAGACCGACCGACACGTCGGCGTGAAATTTCTCCCCCGCCTCGGTCAGTTCCACCGCCCGGTGCACGCGGTGAAACAGCGGCACGCCCAGCTGGTCTTCGAGGCCGCGGATGGCGTAGGAGACCGCCGCCTGCGTCATGCCGAGCTCGCTTGCGGCTCGGGTGAAGTTCTGGTGACGGCCGGCCGCCTCGAAAACGATGAGGCTGGCGGCGGAGGGAAGCAGGCGGCGCAGGTTTTCCATAAATCATGCTTATCGCATGGCTCGAATTTTTCCAGCGTTACAATGGAATTTTTCGTCAATAGCATCATCTCAGGTGATGGGAGTATGTGAAAATGGACACAGTACTGGCAGCAGGCGAGGCGGCACCGAGACGGACGCGGGGCTCAAGACCGCAACGGCGCGAAGGCGCGGGCCGAAGCCTCGGCGTTCCCTACATCGTCCGCAACATCCCGACCTACGATATCCTCGGCGAAGAGAGCCTGCTGCGTATCGAAGCGGTCGCCGATCGTATCCTTGCCGAGGTCGGCATCGAGTTCCGCGACGACCCCGAGGCGCTCGACCATTGGAAGCGGTCCGGCGCCAAGATCGATGGCGTGCGCGTAACCTTCGAGCCCGGCATGCTCAAGGAAATCGTCGCCTCGGCACCACGGCAGTTCACACAGCACGCCCGCAATCCCGCCCGCAATGTCGAGATCGGCGGCAACAACGTCGTCTTCTCCCCGGCCTATGGGTCGCCCTTCGTCATGGATCTCGACAAGGGCCGGCGCTACGGCACGATCGAGGACTTCCGCAATTTGATCAAGCTGGCGCAATCGAGCCCATGGCTGCACCATTCCGGCGGCACGATCTGCGAGCCGGTCGATGTGCCCGTCAACAAGCGCCACCTCGACATGGTCTACAGCCACATCAAATATTCCGACCGCGCCTTCATGGGTTCGATCACGGCCGAAGAGCGGGCCGCGGACTCGATCGAGATGGCACGCATTCTTTTCGGCCGCGATTTCGTCGACCGCAACTGCGTCATCCTCGGCAACGTCAACGTCAACTCGCCGCTGGTCTGGGACGGGACGATGACGAAATCGTTGCGCGCCTATGCGCGCGCAAACCAGGCGGCGGTCATCGTGCCCTTTATTCTGGGCGGCGCCATGGGGCCGGTCACCAATGCCGGCGCCATCGCCCAGTCCTATGCCGAAACGCTCGCCGGCTGTGCGCTGACCCAGCTCGAACGCAAGGGTGCACCGGTCATTTTCGGCAATTTCCTGTCGTCCATGTCGCTACGCTCGGGTTCGCCGACCTTCGGCACGCCGGAGCCGGCGATCGGCAGCATGGTCGTCGGCCAGCTCGCACGCCGGCTCGGCCTGCCGCTGCGCTGCGCCGGCAACTTCTCCAATTCGAAGCTGCCCGACGCGCAGGCGATGCAGGAAGGCGCGATGTCGATGCTGTCGGCGGTGCATTGCGGCGCCAATTTCATTCTGCATTCGGCCGGTTTCGTCGATGGGCTGCTCGCCATGTCCTACGAGAAGTTTGTCATGGACACGGACTTCTGCGGCGCGCTGCATTCCTATCTCGCCGGCGTCGTCGTCGACGACAACACGCTGGCGATGGACGCCTTCCTGCAGGTCGGTCCCGGCAGCCACTTCCTCGGTTGCGATCACACCATGCGCAATTACCAGACGGCCTTCTGGGATTCGGCGCTCTCCGACAACGAACCGTTCGAGAAGTGGGTCGAGGAGGGCGAGACCGATATGGCAACACGCGCCAACCGCGCCTGGAAGAAGACGCTTGCCGAATACGAAGCGCCGCCGCTGGACGTGGCGCTCGACGAGGCGCTGATCGATTATGTCACGCGCCGCAAGGAGAGCATGGCGGATGCCTGGTACTGACGAAACCGGCACGATCCGTCGCGTCTCAAGGAATATGAAATGACACTATCGAAAGACCCGCTGCTCCAGCCCTATCGCCTCAAGCATCTGACGCTCAAGAACCGGATCATGTCGACGGCGCACGAGCCGGCCTATTCCGAAGACGGCATGCCGAAGGATCGCTACAGGCTTTATCACCTGGAAAAGGCCAAGGGCGGCATGGCGCTGACGATGACCGCGGGCTCGGCGATCGTGTCTGAGGATTCGCCGCCGGCTTTTGGCAATCTCTACGCCTATTCGGACGAGATCGTGCCGTGGCTGAAGAAGATCGCCGACGACTGTCACGAGCATGATTGCGCGGTGATGATCCAGCTCACCCATCTCGGGCGCCGCACCGGCTGGAACAAGGGTGACTGGCTGCCAGTTCTCTCCGCATCGCCGGTGCGTGAAGCCGCGCACCGCTCCTTTCCCAAGGAGATCGAGGACTGGGATATCGAGCGTATCGTCGGCGACTATGCGGCGGCCGCCGCGCGCATGCAGGCCGCCGGCCTCGACGGCATCGAGCTCGAGGCCTATGGCCACCTGATGGATGGCTTCTGGTCACCGGCGACGAACCATCGTGACGACGATTTCGGCGGCTCGCTCGACAACCGGCTGCGGTTCACCAACATGGTGCTCGACGCAATCCGCGCCTCCGTCGGCGCGGATTTCATCGTCGGCATCCGCATGGTCGCAGACGAGGATTGGGACAAGGGGCTCTCAAAGGAGGAGGGCATCGAAATCGCCCGGCGGCTGGCGGGTTCCGGCAGGGTCGACTTCCTCAACATCATTCGAGGCCATATCGATCATGACGCGCCGTTGACCAAGGTCATTCCGATCCAGGGCATGGCCGCATCGCCGCATCTCGATTTCGCCGGCGAGGTGAGGGCGGCGACGAAGTTTCCGGTCTTTCATGCCGCGCGCATCGCCGATGTCGCGACCGCCCGCCACGCGATTGCCGAAGGCAAGCTCGACATGGTCGGCATGACCCGCGCCCATATCGCCGACCCGCATATCGTCCGGAAGATCGAAGAGGGCAGGGAGGCGGAAATCCGTCCCTGCGTTGGCGCGACCTACTGTCTCGACCGTATCTATGAAGGCGGCGGGGCGCTCTGTATCCACAATGCGGCCACCGGGCGCGAGGCGATCGTGCCGCACGTCATCCGGAAGAGCGAAGGGCCGAAACGCAAGGCGGTCGTCGTCGGCGCCGGTCCGGCTGGGCTCGAAGCTGCCCGGGTGCTTGCCGAGCGCGGCCACCAGGTCGAGGTGCTGGAGGCGACGGGAGCAGCCGGCGGCCAGATATTGCTGGCGCAGCGCAATCCGCGGCGCCGCGAACTGATCGGCATCATCGACTGGCGGCTGGCCGAGCTGGAGCGGTTGGGCGTTCCAATCCACTACAACGTCTTTGCCGGGGTGGACGACATAGAGGAACGTGCCCCTGATCTCGTCGTGGTGGCGACCGGCGGTATTGCGCAAAATCCTGCGCTCGATGCAGGCGACAACCTCGTCGTGTCGAGCTGGGATATCATAGCCGGAGCTGTGAAGCCGGAAGGCCCGGTGCTGCTCTACGACGACAACGGTGCCCATAGCGGCATGACGGCTGCCGAACTGATCGCGCGTGCCGGCGTCGAGCTCGAGATCGTTTCGCCCGAGCGCATGTTCGCGCCGGAGATCGGTGGCATGAACCATGTGCCCTATGCGGCCGCCTTCGCCGAGAAGAATGTGCGGGTGACGATCAACACGCGGCTCAGATCCGTTCGGCGCGACGGCAATGGGCTGATTGCAACGCTGGGGTCGGACTTCTCTGAGAAAGCCGTCGTCGAACGGCGCGTGGCCCAGGTCGTGGTCGAGCACGGTACGTTGCCGATGGATGAGCTCTATCGTGAACTGAAACCGCTGTCGCGCAATCTGGGCGCGGTCGATTACAAGGCCCTGCTTCGCGGGGAGAACCCGATCCCGCAGCGAAACCCCGCGGCCGGCTTCGACATGTTCCGGATCGGCGACGCCGTGTCCAGTCGCAACATCCATGCGGGCATCTATGACGCCCTTCGGTATGGAGTGCTCGTCTGAGCAAAGCCCGTTTGAACAAGGAAAGAGCGGCGATGGGTACCGCCGCTCTCTGTAGGTGCACTGAAGACAGCCTGATACTGATTACTGCTGCGGCTGAGCCGGTGCCGTGCCCGTCGAAGAGGTCGTCGAGGTGTCAACCGGCTGGTTGGCGTTCTGCTCGGCCACCTGCTGCGCCTTTGTCTTGAACTCCGGAGCCGCCTTCAGCGTGTCGGCGGTTTCCGTCGTTGTCAGCTTCAATGCGTCCGTATTGGGCTGTTCGGCGATCGCGATGCGATCAAACGGGACCGCAACATTCTTTTCGCCCAGACCCAGGAAGCCACCGACGCCGATCACGGCCGCCTCGACGGCACCATCCTTCTTGATGATCAGGTCGTTGATCTCACCGATGCTCTCGTCACCGGCATTGTAGACGGTCTGGCCCATATAGGTGCTGGCTGCAATCTGGTCGCTCGCCTGCTCGGTCAGATAGGTGGCATCCGACTTCGCGACGTCGGCAGGTGCTTCACCTGCGGCCGGAGGCGTCGTCGTCTGAGCCTCGTTAGCCGGAGCTTCCGTGGTCGGTGCCGGCTGCATGGTCTGCGTCTGGTCGGGCTGAGGCTGCGTCGTATCCTGGGTGTAAGCTACCGGGGCGACAGCAAGACCCGCGAAGAGCGCGCCAGCCGCGACGGTTGTTACGAGTTTCTTAGTCATGTCAAACTGCCTTTCCTTGACGTTTCAGATCAAGGTACGGGCCTGGCTGCTGTCGCCAGATCCACCGCACCGGTGATATGACGTCAACGCCTAAGCGCCCAAACGGTTCCGGAAAAAACAGTCAAAATCTCAATGGGTAAGGCCGCACTTGCGTTCATCCCCGATGTCCTTTGGAACTTAGCGGGAGATTACCGGCCAATTTTTCACGGGAATCGTCTTTATATTCTGAACTCAGGTATTTTAGAGGTTTATAATGGTCTTCTATTCGTTGACGGATTCTTGATTGTTCTTGCAGATACTTCCCTGAACACAGGATATAGAACGCAGAGGTGCTTCGTCCTGTCATCCTGGACGACATCACCATGTTTCTGCCGCGGCGCTTTCTTTCGGTCTCCCTCCTGTCTGTCCTGGCGATGGCCGCTCTCGTTTCCATCGAGCGCAACCTTTTCGGCGCTCGCTATTTTTCCGAGCGTGCGCCTCAGGTTCAGCCCTATAACCTCTGGCATGCCTGGGTCGCGCTCAGCCTGTCGCTCGCCGCGGTTCAGGGGTTCACCCGCGATGTCTCCAGGCTCGGAGAGCCGGTGCTCCGGCTGGCCTCGCGTCGCGAGCTGTGGATCTGCGTGGCGACATGGACGCTTGCGACGCTCATGGCACTGGTCTTCGCGATCGATCCGAACGTCTTCAGTGTCCTGGCGCGCGAGGACGGCCTGATCGAGTGGTCGTCCGCCCTGCTGATCTTCATCGTCAGCGGGTTCCTTGCCGCAGCGGCCACAGGCCAGCTTCGTGCAGCCCTCGCCGGGGGAGAGCGGCTTGCGTGGATCGCCGCAAGCGCCGCGGCGCTTCTGAGCGCCGGCTTCTTCGTGATTGGCATGGAGGAGATATCCTGGATGCAGCGCATCTTCGGCATCTCAACGCCGGAAGGGCTCCTGGCCGTCAACAAGCAGCAGGAGTTGAACCTGCACAACATTTCAACCGGCTTTTCCGAGTTGCTCTACTACACCGGCAGTTTCGTGCTGCTGACGCTTGCGCCCTTCATTTGGCTCCACCTTCGCAAGGGCGTGAGCCTTGGCCGGCTCGACGCCTTCGCGCCGGGCGTGCTCGTGCTGGTGGCAAGTGCGCCTATGGCCGCCTTCAACAGCGACAACTGGAGCATACTGCCGACGCAGATGATGGTGATGATGACCGTGATCATGCTGCTGGTGATTGCGGATATCGCGTTGAAGGCGGGTCACTGGCGCGAGTTCATCGTGCTGACGATCGGCGCCGTCCTGATTGTTGCCATCCAGGAGCTGTTTATCCTGCAGGCTTCACTGCTCGTTCGGCTCTGGGACCCGACCGAATACAAGGAGTTCTTCATTGCCCTTGGTCTGGCGCTTTACGGCGTTCAGATCTGGTCGCGTCTGCGTTCGCCCGTCACGGCATCGGCTGCAACACGCCCCTTCAATTCGCATCCGCTTGCCGGATAAAAATACCCCGCCGGAGTGGCGGGGTATCTGAACACTTCGCGAATTACCGTTGCGACGCGTCGTCGTCAGTGGCTTTCGCGCAGAACCTCGCTGCCGCTGCCGCCGACGAGGAAATCCAGGTCTGCGCCCTTGTCGGCCTGCAGCACCGTATCCTGGTAGAGCTTGTAGTAGCCGCGCGTCCATTTCTGCGGCGGCGCCTGCCAGGCAGCCATGCGCGTCGCAAACTCTTCCTCGCTGATCATCAGGTTGAGTTCGCCCTTCATCGCGTCGAGGCGGATACGATCGCCGGTTTTGACGATGGCGAGCGGCCCGCCGGCATTCGATTCCGGGCTGACATGCAAGACCACGGTGCCGAAGGCGGTGCCGGACATGCGGGCATCCGAAACGCGCACCATATCGCGCACGCCTTTTTCCACCAGCCGCCGCGGGATCGGCATGTTGCCGACCTCGGCCATGCCCGGATAGCCCTTGGGCCCGCAGCCCTTGAGCACGAGAATGGTGTCCTCGGTCACCGGCAGATCAGGATCGTCGATCTTCGCCTTCAGTTCCTCGATCGTTTCGAAGACATAGGCCGGGCCCTCGTGTACGAGCAGATGCTCGCTCGCAGCCGACGGCTTGATGACAGCACCGTTCGGCGCAAGGTTGCCCTTGAGCACGCGGATGCCGGCGGCCGCCCTGAGCGGATTATCGAGGGGACGGATGACGTCGTCGTTGTAGACCTCGGCATCTTCCCAATACTTGCTGATCGGCACGCCGAAGACCGTCGGCGCATCGGCATGCAGCAGATGCTGGATGCGGTTCATCACGGCCGGCAGGCCGCCGGCATAGGCGAGATCTTCGATCAGATACTTGCCCGACGGCATGCAGTTGACGATGCACGGAACCTGGCTGCCGACCCGGTCGAAATCCTCGAGACAGAGATCGACGCCGGCGCGCCCGGCAATCGCCAGCATGTGGACGACCGCATTGGTCGAACCGCCGACGGCGGCATTGGCGATGATGCCGTTTTCGAAGTTCTTCTTGGTCAGCACCTTCGACAGGCGCAGGTCCTCATGCACCATCTCGACGATGCGTTTGCCGGTCATGTGCGACAGCGCCATGCGGCGGGCGTCGACGGCCGGAAGCGCCGCATTGGTCGGCAACGACAGGCCCATCGCCTCGACGATCGAGGCCATGGTGGTGGCCGTGCCCATCGTCATGCACACGCCCGGCGACCGCGACATGCCGCTTTCGGCCGCCATGAATTCCTGCAGGCTCATTTCGCCGGCGCGCACGGCCTCGGAGAACTTCCAGACATCCGTGCCGGAGCCGATGTCCTTGCCCTTCCATTTGCCGTTGAGCATCGGTCCGGAGGAGACGACGATGGTCGGCAGGTCGACGGAGGCAGCGCCCATCAGCTGGCCTGGCGTCGTCTTGTCGCAGCCGCCGAGCAGAACCACGCCGTCGATGCCATAGGCGCGGATCGCCTCTTCGACGTCCATCGCGAGCAGGTTGCGGAAGAGCATCGCGGTCGGGCGCATCTGCGTCTCGCCGAGCGAGGAGACCGGGAACTCGACCGGGAAGCCGCCGGCTTCCCAGACGCCACGCTTCACCCCTTCGGCAAGGATGCGAAGGTGGCTGTTGCAGGGCGTCAGTTCCGACCAGGTGTTGCAGATACCGATGATCGGACGGCCGTCGAAAACGTGGTCCGGAAATCCCTGGTTCTTCATCCAGGAGCGATGGATAAATCCATCCTTGTCGGTGCCGCCGTACCAGTGACGGCTGCGCAGTTCTTTCTTCTTGTCGCTCATGCGAGCTTCCTCCTCACCATGCGATGAAACGCGTGGCCGAATTGTATGACTTTTTATTGGCGCTTCGCCAAGAGGTTAGTCGCGCTTCCGCTCAGAGGCGGAACGATGGTTCAAACCGGCCCTTGACGCTGATGCCGAGATCGAAGGTCTTGCCGGCATGCGGATCGGCCGCGCGCGCTGCATCGTCCAGGTCTTGCCAGGCGGATGTCACCAGCATGCGGTCGGCCTTCGCCCCGATGAAGGCTGTGCAGCTCGGCTGCGTTGCCGGCATCGCGTAGCGCGCGATCCGTGCACCGTCGGGCCTGTAGACGTCGACCCTGCCGCTGCCCCAGCGGGCATTCCATATCAGACCATCGGCATCGCACACGGAGCCGTCGATGCCACCGGCTTCGCCACTGCTGTCGACAAGCAGGGTGGGCTCGCCCTTCGGCAGCCCGGTCTCGGCATCGATATCGACGCGCATCAGGTGGTTGATGTCGGTGTCGACGAAGTAGGCGATCGTCCCATCCGGCGAAAAGCAGATGCTGTTGGGAATGGTGATCCTGTCGTAGAGCTTCGTCACCTTCGTGCCGGCGACGTGATAGATCGCGCCGGCGCCCTTCTCGGCGCTGCGGCCCATGGTGCCGATCCACAACGAACCGGAAGCGTGCACGCGGCCGTCGTTTGAGCGATTGCCGGGCTTGTCCTCAAGCGTGGTCAGGAGGCTGAAGGTGCCTGTCTGCGTATCCCTGAGGAAAAGCCCCTGATCGGAGGCAATCAGTTGCCGGGATGGATCGATGACGGCAAGCACGCTGCCGAGGAATGGCAGGTTATGTACAGCCTTGCGGCCGGTTTCGAGATGTAGCTCATGCAGTTCCTGGCCCTTGATGTTGAACCACCAGGCGGTGCCGCTGACGGGGTCATAGGTCGGGCCTTCCCCGAGAATCGAGGGCGATTCGCAAAGGATGCTGCCGGAAAAAGGAATGGTATCGCTCATCAGCGTGCTCCGTAGACGGCGTCATAGGCCTTGATCGTTGCGACGGCGCGTTCGCGGACTTCGGCGCCGCTCATGCCCGGCTTGTAGAGGCTCGAGCCGAGGCCGAAGCTGCGAATGCCGGCCTTGGCGTAGTCGCCGAAGTTGGCATCGGAAACGCCACCGACGGCGGCAATCTCGAGGTCGGGCGGCAGGATCGCGCGGATCGCGGTAATGCCCGATGGCCCGAGCACGCTTGCCGGGAAGAACTTGAGGCCGGTCGCGCCCGCTGCCGCGGCCGAAAGCGCCTCGGTCGGGGTGAGCACGCCGGGCATGGTAACCATGCCCTTCTGTGCCGCAAGCGAAATCACCGCCGGTTCGACGTTCGGGCTGACCATCAATTGGCCCCCGACATCGGCAAGCTGCTCCACCTGTGCCGTCGTCAGCACCGTGCCGGCGCCGATCAGGCAATTTTCCGGTGCCATTTTCACCGCCGTCTCGATCGAGCGGAACGGATCGGGGGAGTTCAGCGGGATCTCGATCGCAGTGAAGCCGGTTTCGATCAGCGCCCCGACGACGCCTTCGGTCTCCTCGGGCTTGAGGCCACGCAGGATCGCGATCAGCGGGTACTTCATCGGCGGGAAGGGAATGCGGGTCATGAGCTTGTCTTTCGTTCAGAGAGGCCAGATCGCCTGGGCGGCGGTCGAAAGGCCGGCGCGGACTGCCGTGTCGGCGTCGACGACCCGAAGCGGGCGGTCGAGGCTTTCAAGCGCGGCTTGATAAAGTGTACCGAGTGAACCGGAGGCCACGAGGCAGATGCTGTCGATCGTCTTGGCTGACGCCAGCGCGCCGGCGATCTCAAGGCCGATCAACGTGCCCGACAACAAGGCCTTGGCGTCGGTCGCACTGGCGCCGTGCAGCAATTGTCCGGCGCGCGCGCCGAAGACCAAGCTGGTCCCCAAGGCGGGATTGGTGCGTGCCTCGGCTACCGCCGCCGCGAAGGCAGGGTGATCGCCGGAAAACGCATGGGCATCTGCGATCGAGTGGCTGAGGATCGAGTGCTTCGAAATCACGTCGAACAGTTCGCCGGTCATGAAAGTGGAAAAGCCGCTGACGGCGCCGTCTTCGAGGCGAACCCATTTGCTGTGCGTGCCTGGCATGCAGACGAGGTGTCGGCCGCGGCCGAGTTCGCCGGCAGCGCCGAGCAATTGCGTCTCCTCGCCGCGCATGACGTCCGGGTGCCGCATGTCGCGTTGCGCGAGACCCGGCAGGATGCGGATGTCACGATCGCGATCCGGCACCGCAACCGCATGGGAAGCGATGTCGGCAAGGGCCGCGGGGGTATCAATATAGCCGGCCTCGACCCAGCCCTGCTTGGCGCCGGCCATGCCGCAGATGATCGCCGGCAGGTGGCTCGGCGCGTCGACGGCAGCGAGGTGGCGTTCCAGGATCGTGTGGAAACCGGCCTTGCTGGCGGTCGTCATGCCTTCGCCGCTGCGGCGTTCGGCAAGCACCGAGCCATCCTCGCCGATGATCCACAGTCGGAAACTCGTCGTTCCCCAGTCGACTGCCGCATAATAGGCTGCCGTCATCACAGTGCGCCTCCATCGATGATCATTGTTTGCGCCGTCATGCCCGCGGAGCAGTCCGACGCGAGGTAAAGGCAGGGCCCGACGAGATCGTCGGCGGTTAGGCTGCGTTTCAGGCACTGCCTTTCCTGCATCTCGGCGATCGCCACGTCGTTCAGCCACAGCCGCTTCTGCCGTTCGGTGACGATCATGCCGGGCAGGATTGCGTTGACGCGGATATTGTCGGGCCCGAGCCTGCCGGCGAGCGATTTGGTCAGACCGACGATACCGGCCTTCGCCGTGGCATAGGCTGGAATCTCGCCCATGTTGAGCAGAAAGGCGATCGAGGAGAAATTGACGATCGAACCGCCGCCCGCTTGCCGCATGTGCGGCACGATCGACTGGCTCATGAAGAAGAGGTGCCTGAGATTGACGGCCTGGCTTTCGTCCCAGATCTCTTCAGTCACGGCTTCCAATGCCTGGCGATCATCGCGCGCCGCATTGTTGACGAGCACATGGATCGCACCGAGCGATGCTGCCGCCGCTTCCGCCGTATGACGCACCGCTTCGATATCGCGCAGGTCGCCGGGGATGAAATGCGGCTTGTAGCCCGTTTGATCAGCAAGCCGTTCGACGAGCTCGGCACTTGCCCGCTCGTCGATATCGGCGAAGGCGACCCGCGCGCCCTGGCGCACGAAACCCTCGACCAGGGCCGCGCCGATGCCCGAGCCGCCGCCGGTTACCAGCACGCAGCGGTCGCGCAAATCGTGAAATTGTGCCTTGGGCGCCGGCATGTCCCTCATTCCCTCGTAAGACCGTTCTAAGCGTATGATTGTTCCATTATTTGGAACTTGATTTTAGTATGTGGAATTATCGTGTCGAAGCGTCTATCTTGTCAAGATCAGGCGCGCGACGCGACGCCACTTGAAGACAAGCGAACGACGATGACAAACGACATGATGGTGGCGGACGAGGGGCGAGGGGAGGCCGGTACCGGCACGCTCGGCAAGGCGATTGCCGTGCTGGAAGCGGTGGTCACGGCAGACGGCCCGCAGCGCTTTACCGATATTCTTGCCCGATCCGGCCAGCCGCGCGGCACATTGCACCGGTTGCTCAGCCACCTCGTCGAGGAAGGGCTGCTCATTCAGCGCCGGGATCTCTCCTATGAGCCCGGCCTCCGGCTGCTGACGCTTGCCTATCGTTCCTGGTCTGCCAACCGCTTTCGCGACGTTGCCGAACCGCACCTGCAGCGCCTGCACGAATTGACCGGCGAGACCGTGCATCTCGGCATCCTGCGCGAAACGGAGATCGTCTATGTCGACAAGGTCGAGAGCCGTCAGACGGTGCGCATGAGCTCGCAGATCGGCAAGGCCTCGCCCGCCTATTGCACCGGCATCGGCAAGGCGGCGTTGTCCTTGCTGGCGCAGCCGGTGCTGAAGCATGTGCTGGCGAGAACCGCGTTTCATCCTTTCACTTCGCACACGCATCGTTCGGCGGCGACGCTGCTGGCGGAAGTCGAAGAGATCAGGCGCGACGGCCATGCCTTCGATTGCGAGGAGCATGAAGCGGAAATTCGTTGCGTGGCTGCACCCATTGCTATCCCCGGTAGCGAGCTTGCGGCGGGGATATCGGTGACGGGGCCGGCCTACAGGGTGAGCATGGAGCAACTGGTGGCTTGGGCGGCACCTGTGCGCGAAGCGGCTCGGGCGATTGCCGAGGAGGCCGCGATCCGGCTTGGGCCCGGACGTGGTGGACCTTGAATTCACTTTACGGTAAATTAGAAACATCGACTAGACGCGGCGCGTCAAGCTCGGTAGCTTTAATATATCAGACTCAGGTTCGTGGATGGTCTTAGTCTGGTTTGGTTTTGGTATTTGTAGAATTTTTGACGTGGTCTTCATGCGGCGTCAGCGGCCGGCCTTTCTTTGGCGCCGGATGTGGAGAAGGGCGGAAGATGATCGATTTCAGCGCGAATTTGTCGTCGTTGACGCTTCCTGATGGGCGGAGCATCAGGGGGCCGATCTGTTGCGAAGAAGACTTTCGGCGAGTGATCGCCCAGGTAGCGGATGCCTATGGCTTCCGCGGCTTTCTGGTTCTTGCGGTTCCGGACACGGGCTGCAGCAGCCTGACGGCCAACGCACTTATGACCAATTATCCGACCGCGTTCTTGCAGGGGTATGACAGCGCGGGCCTGATTAGTGGCAGCCCGGTGATCCAGCGCCTGCGCCGCAGCACCATTCCCTTCACCTATGACGCGCATCAGCTGGCGCGCCGTCGGTCCGACGGCAAGGGCGATGCGGCCATTTGTGTCTTCGAACAGGCGAACATGCCGCGCGGCCTCTATCTGCCGGTACATGATGCGAGCGGCCATCGCGCGGCCATCGCTTTTGGCGGTGATCGTTCCGTCGTCTCGAACGATGAGTTGCAGGAACTCAATCTGTGGGCGGGCCTGCTCTATAGCAAGTACATGGAAGTTCGCGACCGCGATCGGCGCGGGCCGGGCAGTCTTTCGCGCCGCGAGGTGGAGTGCCTGCGCTGGGCGGCTGCCGGCAAGACCACCAGTGAGATGGCGAAAATCCTGGCGCTGTCCGAGTATACGGTCAACCATTACCTCAACCGTGCGACGCGCAAGCTGGACTCGGTCAACCGCGTCCAGACCGTCGCCAAGGCCATGCGCGCCGGTCTCATCAATTGAGATCGGTGCCGGCCGCGCCTGAAGCGAACGGCACTGTCTGCGCTTCGCGAGAGAAATACACAGACTTTTGGGCCGAGGAGGCAGGGAATCTCGATCATCTGTTGGCATTGGCAGGCCGCTCGGTCTATTTGATACCTGATGAATGCCATGGAACGCGCGAATGCAGGATACGATGACGACCGGGATGACTGACGCAGATCTGCCCCGGGGCGGTGATTTCGCGTCCGAGATCGCAAAGCTTGAGACCCAGTTCGATATCATCCGCTATATGCGGCGGATTACGCAGGTCTTCGGCTTCAAGACCTTTCTGATCTGCTCGATCCCCTCGATCGACGTGGAGCGGCTGGCCGCGAGCACGGTCATCTCCAATATGCCGGCGGAACTGCTGAACAAATATGACAGCCTGTCGATGCTGCGCTTCAGCACCGGCGTGCGCCGCCTGCGCGAGACGACGACGCCGTTCCAGGTGACGCTGGACGCCTGGGAAGGCGAGGGCGGCAAGCCGGAGACGGCGGCCGAGTACATCGCGATGCTGCGCGAGAACGGCATCTTCCAGGCAAGCTATTTCCCTGTTCACGACGCCGAGGGTGGCCGCGGCGCGGTCATTCTCATGGGCCCGCTGGTCGAATTGCCGATGACGGTGACCATGGAACTGCAGATGATTGCGATCCATGTCTACAATCGCCTCGCCGAGATCGGCTCTGTGTGGAAGAGCAGCGGCGCGGCGCTTTCGGAGCGCGAGATCCAGTGCCTGAGCTGGACGGCGGCCGGAAAGACCAGTGCCGAGATCGCCGGCATCCTCGGGCTCTCCGAACATACGGTCAATCACTACCTCAATCACGTGACCAAGAAGCTCGACGCCGTGAACCGCACCCAAGCGGTCGTAAAGGCGATGAAGAAGGGCTACATCAGCTAGCCCTCCCGGCGTCGAAGGCCGTTTTCCTCTTCTCGCGTGCCCTCCGTCTCCGTTGCGATCACGAAGGCTGCCGCCCGCGTTCCTATGCCGCTGAGATCGCCCACCGCCGCGGCTGATTTGCTCCATCCTTGGACGATTTGCAGAGAGGTGCTCAGAATCTGGGCAGATGCTCTGGCCGCATCAGGCGTTGAGAATTTATACATCTATTTGAAATTGCTTGCTATTCTTGCCGAATTTGAATCTGGCACGCATCCTGCATTTCTATTGGCATGTCCAGAGGGGACTAAAAAGAAGACAGCGCCCACGAAGGTCGCGATCGAAAGGGCCACTGCCCGCCTCAAGGTGATCCCGGATGTACGGACACCGGGGTGGACGGTGGCCCTTCCTTTTTCCGTTATGTCGCATTGGCGAAGCGCCCCGCCTCGACTATCTAAGGGATAACAAAAGAATGAGAGGGCGCGATGCCGGAAGTCACGAAAGAAGTGGTCCTTGAGAAGCTGCGCACGGTGCGTGGCCCGGGCATGGAAGGCAACATCGTCGACCTCGGACTTGTGTCTGATGTCTTCATCTCCGATGGCAAGGCCTATTTCTCGATCACCGTGCCGGCCGACCGCGCCAAGGAACTGGAGCCGATGCGGGCCGCAGCCGAGCGCGTCGTGCGCGACATCCCGGGGATCACGGCGGCCATGGTTGCACTGACCGCCGACCGCAAGGCGGCGCCCGCCGGCGCCCCGGTGCAGCGTCCGCAGCCCTCGGCAGCGCCTCATGCCGGCCATTCCCATGCGCCGCGTCCCGCCGGCGGCCCGCCGGCCAAGGCTGGAATTCCGGGCGTCGGCGCCATCATCGCGGTTGCCTCCGGCAAGGGCGGTGTCGGCAAGTCGACGACCTCGGTCAACCTGGCGCTGGCGCTGAAGGCAAATGGCCTGAGGGTTGGCCTGCTCGATGCCGATATCTACGGCCCGTCGATGCCACGCCTTCTGAAGATTTCCGGAAGGCCGCAACAGATCGAAGGGCGCCTTATCCGCCCGATGGAGAATTACGGTCTCAAGGTCATGTCCATGGGCTTCCTCGTCGATGAGGAAGTGGCGATGATCTGGCGCGGACCGATGATCCAGTCGGCCCTGCTGCAGATGCTGCGGGAAGTCGCCTGGGGCGATCTCGATGTGCTGGTCGTCGACATGCCGCCCGGCACGGGCGACGCCCAGCTCACCATGGCCCAGCAGGTGCCGCTCGCCGGCGCCGTCATCGTCTCGACGCCGCAGGATCTCGCCCTGATCGATGCCCGCAAGGGCCTGGCCATGTTCCGCAAGGTGGAAGTCCCGGTTCTCGGCATCGTCGAGAACATGAGCTATTTCATCGCGCCCGACACCGGCAAGCGCTACGATATCTTCGGCCATGGCGGCGCGCGCAAGGAAGCCGAGCGCATCGGCGTCCCGTTCCTCGGCGAAGTGCCCCTGACCATGGGAATTCGCGAAACGTCGGACGCCGGGACACCGCTCGTCGCGTCCGACCCGAGCGGTGAGATCGCGCGTGTCTATCGCGATATCGCCACCAAGGTCTGGGATCAGATATCCGCCGCGCAGCAGGACAAGAGCCGCGCCGCGCCGACCATTGTCTTCGAGTGACGGTTTGCAGGGAGGCCGTCTGGTCTTTCCGGGCCGCGGTTCTCCCCGTTCCGGAACAGGCCGCAACTCAAGGCGCTGCAGCGACTTTGCACGTCAGGCATGACGTGACGCTCGGCACCGAATCGTTTTGCCCTTGATTCGATTTTGATTTAAGCAAACATGCGGTAGGGTGGTGCCGGTATGGCGGCACATGCCCGCGTGCCGGATTGCAAGGGGGCATTGATTTTGCGTTTGCGTTGCGCCATATGCCTTGCCGCACTTGCGAAGGTGCCCAACTTGACGCCCGCTCGCCGGAGATTTTGGCCTCGCGCGATGACTGAGTTGAAGACTTTGTCCTGACTGGCGGAACGCTCCATCCGATGGATCTCTATTGCGGGTATTTTGTGGCGCACGACCTTTCGCCTTCGCGGTTCGGCACGCTGCATGATTGCTTAGATCGGAATCGATTTAAGGATAAAATTATGCAGCCGCTCAATGTGTTACAGCGACCCTTGCGCGTCTCAGAAGACGGGCCGCGCTGTCAGTTTCGCATGACGAGGACGGTCGCATGATCACCGGCTATTGCGCCGATGGGACAGCCGTCGTTCTGACACCGGCCGAACCACCCGAAAAATTGCGTCCCGATGTCATCTGGCTGGATCTGGTCGAGCCCACCAAGGCAGAAGACCTGATGATGGAGAAGCTTCTCGGCATTTCCATCCCAACACGCGACGATCTGAAGGACATCGAACCGTCGAGCCGCCTCTATGTCGAGGAGAGTGCCGTGTTCATGACGGCGTCACTGGTGTTCCGTTCGGATACGGATATCCCTGGACTGACGGATGTCGGCTTCATCCTGTCGGGTGGCCGGCTTGTCACCATCCGCTATGCCGAACCCCGGTCGTTCACCCTCTTCAAGACATCGATGCATCGCTTCCCGGGCGGTTGCCGCGATGGCGCGGTTGTCCTGACCCGGCTTCTGGAAACGGTCGCCGACCGAACCGCCGAGATTCTCGAGCAGGCGGTCACCAAGATCGACGATCTGTCGATCGACGTCTTCAGCGACAAGGCTGCAGGCAAGCGCCGGTCGCCGCATTATCTCGAGGCGCGCTTGCGTGATGTCGCTGGCCATCATCGCCTCGTCGCCAAGACGCGTGACAGCCTTGCCTCGCTCTCGCGCCTGCTGACCTTCGTCTACACTGTTCCGGAGGTGCAGGAAGACAAGGACACGCGCGAACTCTGCCGTTCGATCTCCCGCGACATCCAGTCGCTTTCCGAGCACGCAAGTTTCATTTCCGGCAACATCACCTTCCTGCTTGATGCGTCGCTGGGTCTGATCAACGTCGAGCAGAACGCCATCATCAAGATTTTCTCGATCGCGTCGGTCGTCCTGCTGCCGCCGACCCTGGTCGCTTCGGTCTACGGCATGAACTTCCGCGTTATGCCCGAACTGGAATGGCACTTCGGCTATCCCTGGGCGATTGCGGCGATGGTGATATCGGCCGTCATCCCCTTTTTCTTCTTCCGCTGGAAAGGCTGGCTGTGAACGCCAGTAGGTTTGCATGACCCAACCGCATGCCCCCTCCCACGAGCCGAAGGATCTGCGCCGCCTGCTGATCCTCGGGCTTGGCTCGATCGGTGTCGTCTACGGCGATATCGGCACCAGCCCGCTCTATGCCTTTCGCGAAGCGCTGCGCCCGGTTTCCCACGACGGCGTGACCGACGTGGAGATTATCGGCCTGATCTCGCTGATGATCTGGACGCTGACGATTATCGTCACGATCAAGTACGTGCTGTTCCTGCTGCGCGCCGACAACCAGGGGGAGGGCGGCACGCTGTCGTTGCTCGCTCTTCTGATGAAGTCCGCCAACGGGCACGCATCGATCCTCTTCTTCATGGGGATCGCGGGTGCAGCACTTTTCATCGGTGATGCGATGATCACGCCGGCCTTGTCCGTTCTTTCGGCGGTCGAAGGTCTGAAGCTGGTGACGCCGGCGCTATCGGAATACGTGGTTCCGATCGCGGTGGTCATCCTGCTCATGCTGTTTGCGGTGCAGTCCAAGGGAACGGCGGCCGTCTCCAACTTCTTCGGGCCGATCACGCTGGTCTGGTTCCTGGTGATGGGCTGGATCGGCCTCGTCCACATTTCCGACGACCTGACGATCTTCAAGGCCTTCAATCCTTACTATGCCGTGAGCTTCATGCTGAATGAAGGCTATGTCGGCATCATCGTCCTTGGCGCCGTTTTCCTGACGGTGACGGGTGCCGAGGCGCTCTACGCCGACCTCGGACATTTCGGTCGCCGACCGATCCAATGGGCCTGGTTCCTGGTCGTCTTCCCGGCGCTGACCCTCAACTATCTGGGGCAAGGTGCCTTCGTGCTGCAGAACCCGGAAGCGATGTCCGATCCGTTCTTCCTGATGTTCCCGAAATGGGCGCTGCTACCGGTCGTCATCTTGGCGACGGCGGCGACCATTATTGCCAGCCAGGCAGTGATAACAGGGGCCTTTTCGCTGACGCGTCAGGCGATCCACCTGGGCTTCCTGCCGCGCATGGCGATCTTCCACACGTCGGAGACGCATACGGGTCAGATCTATCTTCCGAACGTCAACACGCTGCTGATGTTCGGCGTCATGGCGCTCGTCTTCGTCTTCGGCTCGTCGGAATCGCTCGCCACCGCCTACGGCATCTCGGTCACCGGCGCGATGGTGGTGACGACGGTGCTTTCGTTCGAGTTCCTGCGCACGCGCTGGAATTGGTCCGGGCTCTGGGCGGCGGCGGTGTTGCTGCCGCTGTTTGGGCTTGAGTTCATCTTCCTCGGCGCCAACATGCTGAAGATCCACGACGGCGGTTACGTGCCGGTGCTGATCGCCGCCACCTTCATCGTCATCATGTGGACCTGGCGGCGCGGAACCGAGATCCTGCACGCCAAGACGCGCCACATCGACATTCCGCTTGCGAGCTTCATCAAGTCGATCGAGCGCAAGAGCGAGCATGCACCGGTGGCCGTTCCCGGCACGGCCGTGTTCCTGACGAGCGATCCGGAATCGACCCCGGCCGCACTGCTCCACAACATCAAGCACAATCATGTGCTGCACAATCAGAACTTCATTCTGACGATCCGTACCGCCAATACACCGAAAGTGCCGAAGTCGGAGCGGGTGAGCATGCAGCCGCTTTCGGATCGCTTCACGCTGCTCGAGATGCGCTTCGGCTTCATGGAAACGCAGAACGTCTCGCAGGCGCTCGGCCTTTTCCGCAAATCGGGGCTGAAGTTCGACATCATGTCGACCTCCTTCTATCTCGGTCGCCGCAAGCTCGTGCCCGATGCCGAATCCGGCATGCCCCATTGGCAGGACCGGCTGTTCATCGCACTGGCCAATGCGGCGATCGACCCCTCGGACTATTTCCGCCTGCCGACCAACCGCGTCGTCGAACTCGGCTCGCACGTCATCATCTGATCCTTGCGTCCCTCAACCTGGTGTACCGGGCAGGGGCTTCGCGCACACAGTCGGATAAAGCGGAGCCGTACCCGGCCGGGGCGGCTCCGTTCGCGTTATGACGGCCGTGTTCTTCAGCGAGGCTGCATTAACTAAACATCAAGGTTAATGCTTCATTTTCAAAGCTCGAACGAAGCGGCTCCGGCGGGGTGTCCGGCCGCCTCATTGTCTTAGCTTCCCGCGCGGAATCTCCGACGCTGGCTTCTTGCCGGCGCGGGCAAAGCCGTGCCGTTCGTCAAGCGTTGCGTGGAGTCGGTTGGTGCGTAAGAGTCGGAACCTGCGTCAAAAGTCTCGCCTGAACGTGTCCACGTGGATGGCGCCTGCAATCATCGGCCTCGCGCTCTATCTCGGCTTCCCTTCCGTTGCGGCCTATGCGGATCTCGCGACCTTTCTCTCCGGCATCAATCGTGGCGGTGAGCGCTGGCGCATGTACATGACGCCGTCGCCGGCGGGCTCGATCCACGAAGTCGAGATGGTCTTTGCCGATCCGATCACGACGGGCGCGCTCGATGGCGGCGCCGGCATCAACATGCCCGACGGCAGCCATGTCGCACTCACGTCCGAGACCAAGCATTCCGGCACGCCAGACGAAGAGCGTATCAACCGCCGCGACAAGAAGGGACGCATCGTCGCCGTCACGCCGATGACGCCGCCCAAGGATTTCAGCGCCGGCTCCATCCTGCAGCGCACGAGTTCCCTCACGGAGCCGCGCTTCGAGGAGGGCGAGAAAATGGTCTTCGCCAAGGCGCGCATCAAGGGCAAGGAGATCGAGATCGCCACGGCCTTCTATGGAAAGAAGCCGCCAAAGGCGGATCCCGGCGTTTCGCCGATGCTGGCCAAGCTCGTGACGAACGACAAGCCCGACATTCTTGCGACTGCTTACGTCCGGCCCGAGCCGGACTATGCGCGTGAATCACCCTTCGATTCGATCCTGCGCGAGGACAAGAACGCTGGCCGCTTCATTCCCGAAATCGCGCCTGACGACCACGCTTGGGCGGCAACGGTGCTGCCCTCGGCCGTATTCAGCAAGGAAGAGCAGGCCTGCCTGGCCGAAGGCATCTATTTCGAAGCGCGCAGCGAGTCGCTCAAGGGCCAGGCGGCCGTCGCTCAAGTGATTCTCAATCGCGTCCGCAATCCGACCTATCCGAAAACCATCTGCGGCGTCGTCTATCAGAACAAGACCTGGCGCAACCGTTGCCAGTTTTCCTTCGCCTGCGACATGATCCGGGACCTGATCTATTCGCGCTCGCACTGGAAAATGGCCAAGGAAGTCGCGATGGCGGTCACGGCCGGCAAGATCTGGCTGCCAGAAGTGGGCTCTGCCACCCAT
Source organism: Ensifer sp. 22460 (assembly GCF_052044935.1). Taxonomy (NCBI): domain Bacteria; kingdom Pseudomonadati; phylum Pseudomonadota; class Alphaproteobacteria; order Hyphomicrobiales; family Rhizobiaceae; genus Ensifer; species Ensifer sp. 22460. The sequence continues at coordinate 288,147 of NZ_JBQENZ010000001.1, read as the reverse complement.
TACCATGCGACCTACGTCAATCCGCCCTGGGCAAAGACGATGAAGCGGGTCGGCAAGATCGGTATGCACATCTTCTACCGGACCTATGGCGGCGGCTGGAGTTGATCGGCGCCTGGCGCGATTCCGCCGTCTTTTCCTGTCTAACCCGTAGAACCGAGATTCCAGCCGACAGAGTGCAGGAATCCTGCGACAACCTTGTCGCGGATCGTGCTTTGCAATTCTAACTATTTGAATTATCGTAATAATATTGTCCACGGTCAAGCTGCCCGCATGCCTTGACTATGCGGGTGCCTAAAACTATGTTGCGCGCGACTTCAAATGGGGCCGAAACGTGGCTTGAACGATGGCCTATTGTATGACCGAAATCGCGGTCTGAGACCCGATCAGGACGGCAAGGGAGTGGCCACGTGGCGGAGAAACCTGAAGAAAGTCTGGAAGCGCGGCTGAAGCAGCTCGGCGATAAGATTGAGGCCAAGAAGCCTCATACGTCTGATGCAGCGGAGGCCCGTGCCGCCGAAAGCCGTAAGGGCTATGCGGCGGCGATGAAGCTGTCGAGCGAATTCATCGCCGGCATCGTTGTCGGCGCGTTTCTGGGCTATCTTTTGGACCACTTTGCGGGTACAGGGCCGTGGGGCATGATCATCCTCCTGCTTCTTGGCTTCTGCGCTGGCGTGCTGAATGTGCTGCGCTCGGCCGGTATGGTGGCAACACCGGAAGCTGGAAGAGGCGGCCCTGAGGATGACAAGAAGGACGGAGACGCCCACTGAGGCGTTGTCCCGAAGAAAACGGTTTCCGCTCTTGGGCGGGCAGAACGAAAGAGAAGCGCGGTGTCAAACGATCCGACCCACCAGTTCCTGGTCAACAAGATTGTCCCGATCGAGATTGGCGGAATTGACTTTTCCTTCACCAATGCGTCGCTGTTCATGGTCGCGACCGTGGGTGCTGCCGCAGGCTTCCTGTATCTGACGACGTCGCAGCGCGGTCTGATCCCGAACCGCATGCAGTCGGTCTCCGAAATGTCCTACGAGTTCATCGCCTCGATGCTGCGCGAAGGCGCCGGCAGCGGCGGCATGAAGTTCTTCCCGATGGTGTTCTCGCTGTTCATGTTCATCCTGACGGCGAACCTGCTCGGCATGTTCCCGTACTTCTTCACGATCACCAGCCAGATCATCGTCACCTTCGCACTGGCGCTGTTTGTGATCGGTACCGTCATTCTCTATGGTTTCTACAAGCACGGTTTCGGTTTCCTGAAGCTTTTCGTGCCGCATGGTGTTCCTGGCGTGCTTCTGCCGCTTGTCGTCGCGATCGAAATCATCTCGTTCCTTTCCCGCCCCATCAGCCTCTCGGTCCGTCTTTTCGCCAACATGCTGGCCGGCCACATCACGCTGAAGGTCTTTGCAGGCTTCGTCACGTCGCTCAGCGCCCTTGGCGCGCTCGGCATCGGTGGCGCGATCCTGCCGCTCATCATGACCGTCGCCATCACCGGTCTTGAGTTCCTCGTCTGCTTCCTCCAGGCCTATGTCTTTGCGGTACTGACCTGCATGTACCTCAACGACGCTGTCCATCCCGGAAGCCACTAAGGAATAACAGTCGCTTGCTTTCGGCCGGCCCTCCGCCGGAAGCACAATCCTAAGCCGCAACACCATTCGAAGGAGTTCAAACATGGAAGCGGAAGCAGCAAAGTACATCGGCGCAGGTCTCGCTTGCCTCGGTATGGCCGGCACGGCTCTCGGCCTCGGCAACATCTTCGGCAGCTACCTGTCCGGCGCACTGCGCAACCCGTCGGCTGCTGACGGTCAGTTCGGCCGCCTCGTATTCGGCTTCGCCGTTACGGAAGCTCTGGGCATCTTCTCGCTGCTCGTAGCCCTGCTCCTCCTCTTCGCCGTCTAATATCGGCTGGAGTTTCGGCCGCGGCCCGTCAAAAGGCCGCGGCCGCGCATATTCTTGAGTGCACCTGGAGGTGAGCATGTTTGTGACCGCGGCCTATGCCCAGCAGTCAACCACCACTGAAGGCGCCGAAGCACACGATGCCGCTGCGGCCGGTGAGGTGCACACCGAAACGGGTGTGGCCCACGAAGGCGAGGCTGGCTCCGGCGTGTTCCCGCCCTTCGATTCGACCCATTTCGCATCGCAGCTGCTTTGGCTCGCGATCACGTTCGGCCTCTTCTATATCCTGATGTCGAAGGTCATCATTCCGCGTATCGGCGGAATTCTCGAAACCCGTCACGATCGGATCGCTCAGGATCTCGATGAAGCGTCCCGCCTCAAGGGCGAAGCCGACGCGGCCATCGCTTCCTACGAGCAGGATCTGGCAACGGCCAAGTCCAAGGGTCACAAGATCGCTGACGACGCTCGCGAATCCGCAAAGGCCAAGGCCAATGCAGACCGCACGGCCGTCGAAGCCGATCTCGCCAAGAAGATTTCGGCTGCGGAAGACCGCATCGCCGACATCAAGGCAAAGGCACTGGCTGACGTCGGCGCCATCGCTGAGGAAACCGCGACCGCTGTCGTCAAGCAGCTGATCGGTGGAACCGTCACCAAGGCCGAGATCACCGCTGCCGTCAAGGCATCGGCCGGTAACTGAGGAGCACTGAACCATGCATCTTGATGCGACCTTCTATGCCCTCGTCGGCCTGATCCTGTTCTTCGTCCTGATCGCCTATCTCAAGGTTCCGGGCATGATCGGCAAGGCGCTCGACGCCCGCGCCGAAAAGATCGGCAACGAGCTGACCGAAGCCAAGCGTCTGCGCGAAGAAGCACAGAGCCTTGTCGCCGAGTACCAGCGCAAGCGTAAGGATGCCGAAGCGGAAGCTGCCGGTATCGTCGCTGCCGCTCAGCGCGAAGCCGAAATGCTGACGGCGGAAGCCAAGCAGAAGACCGAGGAATACGTTGCCCGTCGCACGGCTCTCTCGGAGCAGAAGATCAAGCAGGCTGAAAGCGACGCGATCAACGCCGTCCGTTCCGCTGCCGTCGATCTGGCGATTGCCGCTGCCGAGAAGGTCGTCGCCGCCAAGGCCGACGCCGGTGCACAGAGTGATCTGTTCACGAAGGCGCTTGGCGAAGTCAAGGCACGCCTGAACTAAGCCTCAGGACATTCCGGATTTGAAAAGCCCCGCCCTGTGCGGGGCTTTTTGTTTGGGCCATGCACCGGGTTTGGCTGCAGGCACTGGCTTGCCGGCGATACGCTGGGCGATCGCTGAGACAACAATGCGCATGCCCCCGCTTCACGGCGGG